>JAFXOC010000489.1 GCA_017529085.1 Selenomonadaceae bacterium
CCCCTACCCCCCCTCTAGGAGGGGGGCTTGGTTAGAGGCAATTTAAAATTTTAGGCTCAAAAGCAGTAATCCGAGTGCCTCCCTCCTAGAGGGAGGTGCCCGAAGGGCAGAGGGAGAGCCATGAAGAGCACAATCTTTATTGATTTGTTAACACTCTGAAGATTCGCCAAGTAAGGTTTTACAAAATATCCCCGCGTCTAAGACGCGGGGATGGAGTTTTAGACTTTGAATTTAGCGACTTCGTTAAGAAGTTCGTTAGCGGTGTTGGCGAGTTGTTGACTGCTTGTCGCCATTTCGTGAACGGAGGCGGCTTGCTCTTGCGTCGCCGCAGATACGGTTTCGGAGTTGGAGACGACGCTCTTGCTCATCTCGCCGATATTTTCTATAGCCGCTTGACAGCTTTCCGCGTTGCCCGCCGCGCGTTTTGAGGCTTCCGCGATTTGTCTTGAACGATTGGCGATAGTTTCCACAAGTCGCACGATGGATTCAAATTCTCTACCCGTCTGTTCAACGCTTGCTCTGGTGGAAGCGAGTTGATCCGTACCTTCTTGCATACTTCTGACGGCTTGGGCAGTTTCGTTTTGAATTTGCCCGATAAGGCTTGAAATCTGATTGGCAGCTTCGTCGGATTGCGCCGCAAGTTTACGTATTTCGTCCGCGACAACCGCAAAGCCGCGTCCCGCTTCGCCGGCTCTTGCGGCCTCGATGGCGGCGTTAAGCGCAAGTAAGTTCGTTTGCTCCGCGATGCCCGAAATTGTGTCCGTAATCTTTCCAATGGTGTCCGAACGCTCGCCTAAGTTGTTTACCATCTTTGCCGATTCGCCCACGACTTCGCTGAGTCTGCCCATATCTTGAACCGTGTGTTCCACGACAGTATTTCCGTTTCTTGCGGTCTTTGTCGCTTCGTTTGTTTCCTCCGCAGCTTTTTCCGCATTTTCGGAAACCGCGCCGATTCGTTCGGCAAGCTCCGTGACTGCGCCGGAAGCTTCATCTACGGCGCTTAACTGGTTGTTGGTGGAACCCGCCACATCCGTTATGGATTCTGCTATCTGGTTGCTTGCGGCGGCTGATTGCCCGGTCATCTCGTTTAAGCTTTCCGCATTCTTTGAAACTTCTTCGGCGGATTCGCGAATAGCGTGGAGAAGCTTTCTCATATTGCCGCCTAAAGCCTCAAGTCCGTCGATTAGCTGTCCTAATTCATCGCCCGAGCGGTACGACGGATCAATGGGCTGCTTGCTGTAATCGCCGTCCGCAAAACTCTGCATTCTGCTTGTAACAAAGCTGATGGGATCGGCGAATTTTGCCGCAAGTTTTATGCCGGCTATGACCATTAAAACAACCAATACAACCAAAATAGCGCAGGAAACGGCTATCTTTTTGTATAACGCTTCCTCGTTTGCAGCCGCGTGCTCGGCAGCAGCCGCATCAATATAATCCACCCAAGAGCCGGTGCAGATTATCCAACCGTAGGGTTTAAACTCCATGGAATAACCGCGTTTGGGAAGATCCTGAGTTTCCCCCGGCTTTGGGAAAGAGAAATCGGAATAACCGCCGTTTGGGCTGCTGAGAGCGGCTTTGAAAATTTCCCTCATATAATATACGCCGTGAGAATCCTGATCGTCTTGACGCATCTTGCCTTCAACTTTGCCGTGAAGGGTTGCGTGAGCGATACAGATACCGGTATCCCTTTCGTCCGCAAAGAAATAACCTTTGCCTTCGTCATAACGGGAAGCCTTCATAACCTCGATGGCAAGTTTTTTAGCCTGAGCTTCCGTGAGTTCACCCGCTACTTGGCGGTCGTAAATGCCATTTAGAGAAGAAACTAAACCTTCGGTTTGGAGCCTTATTTCTCTGTCGTATTGTTCCTGCAACTGTTTCCTATATGCAACGTTTGCCGCATTGTTGTCTTCAATTGTTTCATATATAAAATATCCGCCGACGACAACCGTTGCAATAACGCCTATGGCGACGAATATTGCCGTCAACTTTCCTCGCACCGACTGCACTAAAAAACATCTCCCATCTTATTCGTCTTTGGCTTTTACTACAATATGCGCCTTATTGTTAAGGTAATTTATCGTGCAACTGGAGCGACGGAAATAGAATTTGCGCTCTCCGATTTTAAGCGAGTTAATCTCATGATCTTCGTCCGCGTCCTTGTTGGCAAAAAGAATGTCAAGCTCTTTACTCATGGCTTTATCTACGCCCAACGCGATAAAAGCGCTTTTGGGGTATTCTTTCTCCTTCAATTCGCCGTCTCTTAAGTAAACATGCTTTGTAACGCCGTAAGCATCAAAGTTCTCAACGGATAAATCCTTTTCAAAGGTGTAAGAATTGGTTTTGATGCGAAAATACATAACCGTCAGTCCTTTCATAAATTCAAACTCTCACTTAACTTTACTATTCGACAGATAAATCGACATTCCTTCTCAAATATTTGTTATTTTTTATTTTATTTAAATCAACATAGTATTTGTTTTTCGCGTCGGTGTAAATATTGACAAACCCCATACGAAGTTTTATAATCTCTGTTGTTCAATGGTAAACGACGAAAATATTTTTATTTACTTTTGCTTCCCCGCCCTTCGGGCGGGGAAGCAAAATATAAAATTCATCGTCGTTTAATAAAAAAACTAAATACTGA
>JAFXOC010000490.1 GCA_017529085.1 Selenomonadaceae bacterium
CAATCGACAACCCTTTACATAAAAACATAAGTCGCATGATATTTTGGTCGTCCGGAAATTGATCTACGAGCAAAGCGTTTAAAATTTGTTTTGCGTGAGTACGGCTAAAACTCATAACCCGATTTTTAAAGAAATAATTCATATTGGCAATGTTTTGACGATCCATTTTCAATATTTCATCGACAGTTTTTTTTGTATTTGAATCATCATACGAATTTGGCATTTCAAAAAGAGCGTCTCGCAAAACTACGGGTAAAAAATTTTTATTCCAGATTTTTAAATACATATTGTCAAGATCAAATTCCAAAACATTCTTATTTTGAAATTTCAACATTGTCATAAAAATCATCCTTTACAAAAAATCCTTGCAAATAAAATTATACAAAAATAATTATTTCCTTGCAATAAAAATTATCATGCGCTATAATTTAACCAACATGAATCCTTTCTTGCAAAAGTCGGACTGTGGCAAAATAATTTCTGAAATAGGTTACGCATAAATTGATTGTGTAAAAAAATTCTCTGACACATAGTAACTTATAAGGAATTTGTTTAAAGCACAGTCCGCTTTTGTTTTTTATTCAAAGGAAGTGAAAAAATGCGAAGAAAAAAAGAATTAACCTTTATGGAAATGATAGTTCGGTTTATAATAATACTCTTATTTGCAGGATTTTTGAAACTTATTAGTTCCTCTATGTGTAGTTTTGGTTCATTTGGTTATTTTTTTATATTTATCGCTATGTTTGTCGCAGGTTACGCTTTGTGGTTAAGAATACAATGGGACAGAAAAATCATAAAGAAAATAAAGGAAAACTACAAACATTATGAAAAAGATTGTCATACATAAATGTGTGACAATCTTTTTTTACCACATATATTCTTCCAATTTCTTTTTTGACCTTGACAATATTTTGCTTATAGGCATAGTTTTAAATTCGTCTTTCTTAAAAAGCGCGGGAGGTAAATCATTATGCTTGCAAAAATCCAACGCTCCAAGAAAAGCAACCGTCAATTCCCCTTTTTCTAATTCTTCTTGCAAAAACATAAGCAAATCATTCGGCTCTTTTCCGAAATTAAATAACTTTTCATAACGCTCCATCGAAATATCCTTTAGTGGTGGAAACGGTTCAAAGTCTGGGTCGGGTTCGGTACAATACCTCTGATAAATTTCTCTTTTTTCCTCGATACTGTGAGGAAATTTATCCGTAACTATCATGTAAATTCCTCTGATAAACGACTTTACATAAAATACATCCGCAAATTTAAAGGATTTCTGCCCATGAAAAGCGTGAATTGCCCCATATTCCGCCAAAAATATTGCTTCGTCTTTCGTGAAATTTGAAGGATAGTATTCGCAAAACGGTTCGATTAAACCGCATAACATAACCCCATAGGCGTGTTGCGTATCATCGCGCAAAGCCTGAAATTTTATTTCTTCCCAATCAAACATTGTGCATTATCCTTTCTTTCACATTTTTTCATAAACATAAAAGGATATAGCTGACATAATTTATTTTTATATGTCTGTTGTTCCCTTTTAAATAAATCAACCAAAGCATCTAATCCGGTATCCGTGTATTTTGACTGAATATTTTTTAAACAAGTAGCATAAGCGAATCGATTTCCTTGATGAATTATAAACGGCAAAACATTGTGATGTAAACATTCTCGATAAAGCAATAACCTACCAACCCTACCGTTACCGTCTTGGAATGGGTGAATTGTTTCAAAATCGCTGTGCATTTTAGCAAGGTTATGAATATTAAATTCGGTATTGTTATACGAATCTACAAATTCCTTCATTAAATTAGGAACATCGTTGGGAGAAGCTGTAATAAATCCTCCTATTGTGTTTCCTCTATCTTTATATTCTCCAACTTTATATGATTTCTTTTC
>JAFXOC010000491.1 GCA_017529085.1 Selenomonadaceae bacterium
TGTAAAAGTAAAAACAGAGCCAAAACCCCTTATTAAAGTTTTTACTTTTTCTCTTTCTTTGCTACTTTCTTTCTCTTTTTCTTTTTTACAAAAAAGAAAAAGAGAAAGAAAGTAGAAACCCGCCTCTAAGCCAAAACTCTGGCAAGACGCACGAGCTCGGGATCGAGAGTCTTCTTGTTGTTGACGGCGTCGAAGAGGTCTATGGCGACGACTTTGCCGGAATCGAAGCCGTAGACTTTGTTGGTAACGCCGGAGAGGAGGGCTAATGCGGCTTTTTCGCCTATCATGGAGGCTTTCATACGGTCTTCGACGGTAGGAGAGCCGCCGCGTTGAATGTAGCCTAAAACGGAAACCCTGGTGTCAATGCCGGTTTTTTCTTCGACGACGGTGCCAAGCCCGATTGCGTCGCAAGCGCCTTCGGCGACGACTATGATGCTGTAACGTTTGCCGCGGTCATAGGATTCGCGAAGTTCGTGACACATCTCGTCTAAGTCGAATTTTACTTCGGGGACCAAGATATATTCGGCGCCGCCCGCTATGCCCGTGGTCATGGCGAGCCAGCCGGATTTTCTGCCCATGACTTCGACGGCTATGATACGCCTGTGGGCGGAAGCCGTGTCACGGAGTTTGTTTATCGCTTCCAGGATGGTGTTGGCGGCGGTATCCGCGCCTATGGTGTAATCGGTACCCCAAACGTCGTTGTCGATGGTGCCGGGAAGTCCTACGATCGGGATGCCAAACTCCATGCTCATTGCCGCGCCGCCACGAAGGGAACCGTCTCCGCCTATTATGACGAGACCGTCTATATTGTGTTCTTTAAGATTGTTGAAGGCTTTTTGCCGTCCTTCGGGAGTTTGAAACTCTTTGCTTCTGGCTGTGCCTAAAAATGTACCGCCTCTTTGAATAAGGTCGCTCACGCTTCTGGAGTCAAGCTTTTGAATGTCGCCCTTTATCATGCCTTTATAGCCGTTGTGTATGCCGTAAACATTGACCCCTTCGTAGAGAGCCGTGCGCACGACGGCTCTCGCCGCGGCGTTCATGCCCGGGGAATCCCCGCCGGAGGTCATAACTGCAATCGCTTCCATGATTTATCTCCTTTATTCAACCAAATCCTTGTAAAACACCTGCACACCCATCTCTCCTATGTCTCTGGCTTTATCCACCAATTCCCTTATGGAAAGTCCCTCGTTCATTTCTTCGTTTAAGAGTTCCAAGAGCATCGGAAGATTTACGCCGGTTAAAATCGCGTAGTGATCGTTTTTCGCCACCAAACGACAAGCCGCGTTGTACGGACTGCCGCCGAAGAGATCGTTTAAAAAGATGATTTTTTCGGCAAAACCGCGTTCCTTCAAAGCTTCAATCGACGCTTCATACTTTTTCAGTATGTCTAAAGGTCCCTCGCCCTCGCGCACGGAAACAGTCTCGATACACTTCTGTTCGCCGGTTATCATTTGGGCGACTTTGGCAAAACCATTCGCCAAATCGCCGTGAGTACCGATTATGATGCCAAACATAAGAATACCCCCTATTAATCTATCGGGAACCCCTAAAAATTGCTTGATTTCTTTGGTAGCTCCCGCCCCGACGGGGCGGGAGCTACCAAAAACAAGTTTTAGAGTTGCCCTATCGGGTTTGACCCGCTTTTCTACCCTTTTTCATACGTTGCAAAAGCAAGCTTAATCCCTGTATCTTCAGAAAATCTCATGGTTTTCAATTTAAAATCATGTAAAACCGGCATAAACCTATCTGCTTCTCGTTTGTCTAAAATATGCGTTATATACGCTTTCCTTGCGTATGGTGCCAGAATTTTAAAAATTTCCGCGCCGCCCGCTACGAATATCTTTTTATTTTGAAAACGGTTAAGCAATCGAAACAGCTCTACAACCGAAGCGGTTGTCTCGATGTTTTTGTCTTTAAATCTCTTGCTCCCGGATAAAACTATAATTTCTCTGCCAACCAACTTTCCCATACCTTCAAAAGTTTTTCGCCCAACGACGACAACGCCGCCTATGGTCTTTCTGCGAAAGAATCGCAAATCCTCTTGTAATCTATACAGCAGCTCGCCTTTCTTGCATATCCCGCCTCCCGCGTCAACGGCGGCTATCATGGAAATGTCAAAATTCATAACGTTCGTTTTTCTGACCGAAAGCTTATCTTTACAGTTAAACAGGTAATTTTTTATGGTGTCTCCCTTAATAATATGACCGGACGCTATTTCTAAAAGCGGTTTCAACACAAAATTTCTCTCATTAAAGTATGGATGAGGCAACTTTAACTTTTCCGTATCCATCGCCATGTTTTCAAAATCTATAATGTCAATGTCTATAGTCCTTGCGCCCCAATGTTCCAAGCGTTTTCTACCCAATTTTTGTTCTATATCGAGCAAAATATCCAAAAATTCTTTCGGTTTTTTATCTGTCAAAACTTTCGCCGCCGCGTTTATAAAATCGGGTTGTTCGCTTTTCCCCCACGCCTTTGTTTCATAAAAATCAGAAATTTTTGTGACCTCAACGCCTGTTTCCTCGCTAAGCATAACCAGGGCTTGCAAAATTGTTTCCTCTCTGTTGCCCAAATTCGCCCCAAGTGATATGTACGCTTCTTTCATCGCTTTCGTTCTATCTTCACCGCCACATCGTCAAACGCGCAGTTTAGCGGCGCATTCGGTTTATGAATGCAGACTCCGACTTTCTCCACCGCCGGAAATTTATCTAAAATTCTTTTTGCCATATCTTCCGCCACAGCTTCTATCAAATTTTTGGGTTCGCCTTCCACAACTTCTTTCGCAACTTCGACCAATTTTGCGTAATTTACCGTCTTATCTAAATCGTCCTTTTTCCCCGCATCTTCAAGCGATAACCGTAGCTTTAAATCGACTCGAAAATCCTGCCCTTGTTCCCGCTCTTCGCTAAAACACCCGTGAAACCCATAAAACCTAAGCCCCGCTAACGATATTTCGTCCATATAATCCTACTCCAAACCATATTGTCCTTTAACCCTGTCAACTATAGCTATAACGTCCTTGGTTTCCTTTACGTCGTGAGCTCTGAGAATATTTGCGCCGCCTAAGATAGCGAAGGCGTTTGCCGCCATTGTTCCCGCTAAGAGGTCAAATTTTTCTCTGCCCGTTATCTTTCCCAAAAAACTTTTGCGACTTAAACCTACTAATAACGGATATTCCGTACCGTCAATATTGTTTATGCCCTTAAGATTTTTTAACGCCTCCGTGTCAGCGTCCGCGCCGCCTATAAAACCAATGCCCGGGTCTAATATGACGTTGCCTTTAGAAATTCCCGCTTTTGTCGCTATATCTATCAAACGGGCGAAATTTTGACGAGTTTTTTCCGCTTCTCCCATAGTGTCCCTAGCCATCACCACTACGGGAGAATTGTATTTCGCGACGACTTTTGCCATATCCTCGTCAAAATTTACATCGTTTATAAAATCCGCGCCCATCTCTAAGGCTTTTTCCGCCGTCTCTGCGTGGTATGTGTCAACGGATACGGGGACTTTTACGACTTCCAAAAGTTTTTCCAATACGGGAAAAAGCCTTTTTCCTTCTTCTTCTGCTGTTAATGGCGTAGCATTGGGTCTCGTGGATTCTGCGCCGATGTCTATAATATCTGCGCCGTCTTTTTCATATTTTTTCGCCTGTTTTATCGCCGCTTCTATATCTTCATATTTGCCTCCGTCGTAGAAGGAATCCGGGGTTACGTTTAAAATTCCCATAACAAGAGGAGCCTTGCCCAATATCAATTTTTTTCCACTCTTAAAGTTATATTCGTAAGTTTTCATGATTTTTCCTTGCCTAAGAGTCGCCAAGCTTCTCTCGATAAATTTTCGTTTGTTTGAAAACTGCCACGCAACGCGCTTGTCAAAGTTCTTGCGTTGTGGGCGAGCTCTCTTTTTATGGTCATGCAGAGCTGTTTTGCCGAAACTACCACCAATACGCCTTTTGCGGATAGGTCGTTATAAACGGCGTCCGCAATCTCCCCCGTCAATCGCTCTTGCAACTGCGGTCTGTGAGAGAGGACTTCGATAAGCTTCGTGAATTTGCTGAAACCCGCAATTTTTCCGTCAGTTGGCAAATATACTATGTCAATCTCCCCGAAAAACGGCACCAGATGATGTTCGCACACGGAATAAAACGGGAGGCGCCTGACGGCAACCATACCGTCGCCGCCTTCGAACGTTTCTCCCCATATTTCTTTCGTATTTGCCCCAACGCCTTCAAATAAGCGGGCGTACATCTTCGCCACCCTTAGCGGGGTCTTTTCCATGCCGTGTTTATCGAGATCAATATCAAGCGCTTCCAAAAAATCACCCATTGCAAGGGCTGCTTTTTCTATGTTCAAATCTGCCCCTCCAAATAATTTTTCACGCTCTCCCCATCCTCAAAAGAAAGCGCCTTTCGCAGAAGTTCTTTCGCCTCGTCCATTGTGACGCTTCTAACTCTTTCTTTTACCTCCGGGATTGAGGGCGCGCTCATTGAAAGTTCGTCTATCCCCATAGCGAGAAGCAATACCGCGGCTCTCGGATCGCTTGCCATCTCGCCGCACATTCCCGCCATGATGCCGTGTTCCTTCGCCGCGCCTATGGTCTGTTGCACGAGTTTTAAAACGGCGGGATGGAAATGATTGTATAAATGCGAAATCTCCGAATTGGAGCGATCAACCGCCAATGTGTACTGAACCAAGTCATTGGAGCCGATGCTGAAAAAATCCGCGTATTTTGCCAAGGATCCCGCAGTCATTGCCGCCGCCGGAGTTTCCACCATTATGCCAAGCGGCGTATCCTTAAACTCCTTCTTCTCCTTTGTAAGTTCTTTTTTCGCTTCTTCAACAAATTCTTTCGCCCTCAAAAATTCTTGCACGCTTATTATCATTGGAAACATAATGGCGACTTTGCCGTAAAGCCCCGCGCGAAGCGCCGCTTTCAATTGCGGCAAAAACAAATCTCGCCGTTTTAAACTGACCCTTAGCGCCCGATACCCCAAAAACGGATTGTCCTCTTTGGGAATTTCGAGGTAACTTAAAGGCTTATCGCCGCCAATGTCCATCGTGCGTATAATGGTAAGTTTGCCTTTGGCTTTTTCCGCCACATCTTTATACGCGGCGAACTGTTCTTCTTCACCCGGCAAACTTTCCCTGCCCATAAACAAAAACTCCGTGCGAAAGAGCCCAACGCCTTCAGCGCCATATTCGATGGCGGTTTCCATATCCCCCGGAACGCCTATGTTAGCGGCAAGTATTACTTTTCTGCCGTCCTCCGTCACTGACGGCAAATCTTTTAGCTTTATATAATGGGCTTTCATTGCGGCGGCTTTTCTCGCCTTTTCTTCGTAAGCGGCGCGTTCTTCATCCGTGGGACCCGTTATAATCTCGCCGGTTTCGCCGTCCATCAAGGCTTCTTCGCCGTCTAAGATAGCCGCCACCGCTTCTTCCGCGCCGACTATCGCAGGGATAGCTTGCGCCTTTGCGATAATGACGGCGTGCGCTGTAGTGCTGCCTGCGCCAAGTAATATTCCCGCTATCTGACCCTTTTTCAAATTCGCTATATAGGAAGGCTCTATCTCATGTCCGCAGAGTATAACAGGCTCGTCGCCGATTTCTCTTTCAGGCGCGCCGATTATAGCTCTTGCAATGCGTTTCCCCACGTCCCTAAAATCGACTGCTCTGGCTCTAAAGTATTCGTCCTCCATGGATTCAAACACCGCCGCCTGATCCTCCGCGGCGTTTAACACAGCTCGTAAACTGTTTCCCGTTGCGTCGATTTTTGAGAGCACATTCTCCCTCATAACCGGATCCGCTACAATCATGGCGTGAGCCTCTAAAATCGCCCCTTGTTCCGTTAAACCGTCGCGTCGAAGCGCCTCCGCTCTGGTGAAAAGGTATTCCTGCACATCTTTTAGGGCTTTGTCCACTTTTTCCCTTTCTTCTTCAACAAAAGAGGGAATGTATGATTTTAAGTATTCGTCCAAGTTCTCGTTTGCCCGAAGGATTTTTCCCACGCCTATTCCGGCTATAACGCCTTGACCTTTAAACCTTTGCTTCAATTTGATCGTCCTTTGCTATAAAAAACAAGCCCCACGAAAAGTGGAGCATAGTAAACACACTATTCCTTATCGTTCTCTTTAAAAGAGAGCACAAGGGCGACTAAATCTTTAACGGCAGTCTTTTCATCAGGACCCTCTGCGGATATTGTAACCTCGGTGCCTTTCACAAGCCCCATACCCATAACCATAATAATACTCTTGGCGTCGATAGTACGCCCCTTAGCGGTGATTTCCACCTTAGATTTAAACTTAGCGGCAGCTTGCACAAAAAGAGACGCAGGTCTTGCGTGGATTCCGGTATTGTTGTCTATAACAAAGGTTTTTTTAGTCATCAGACTTCCCCCTATATTTTCGTTTTCTATAATTCTACACGAAAAATGATTTTCCTGCAATAAAAATATCTTCTTTGTTTACATCTGCTTATTGTATAGTGAACGACAAAAATAATTTTACTTGGTTTTGCTCCCCCGCCCGAAGGGCGGGGGAGCAAAATACAAAATTTATTATCGTTCACTATACAATTTTTTCGAAAGTGTGAAAATAAATTTTTTCATTTGCGGTCAATAACTGCAAAACCTTTTAAGAAACCCCTCCCCGTCGACCTTCCGTACAAAGGGTGATCGACGGCGGAGGGGTTTTCAAATTATTCGTCAAAATTTAGCGTCGCAAAATAATCATCCATAGTTTCGGCGCGGCGAATTAACTTTACTTCGCCGTTTTCTTTAAGCAATAATTCCGCAGAGCGAAGTTTGCCGTTGTAGTTAAACCCCATGGCGTGACCGTGCGCCCCCGCGTCGTGGATTATGATGAGATCTCCTACGTCGATTTTGGGCAATTTCCTGTCTATGGCGAATTTGTCGTTATTTTCGCAAAGCGACCCCACCACGTCATATACATAATCGCAGGAAGCGTTTTCCTTTCCCGCCACCGTTATATGATGATACGCGCCGTAAAGCGCAGGACGCATAAGATTCGCCATGCAAGCGTCAAGCCCTATGTAATCTTTGTATGTGTGTTTTTCGTGAATGGCTCTTGCAACCAAAAATCCCGCAGGACCCGTTATAAACCTGCCGCTTTCAAATTTTATCGCCGTGTGGGTGAGGTTTACGGGTGAGAGTATTTCGTTGTAAAGTTCTTTTATGCCTTTACCCACAAACGGAAGGTCTACGGGATTGTCTTCCGGGCGGTACGGTACGCCGATTCCGCCGCCCAAATTGATAAATTCAAAGTCGATGTCAAGTTTCTTCTTAATCTCCGCCGCAAGATTAAACATTATTTTTGCCGTAAGAAGAAAGCCTTCGTTTCTAAGCTCGTTGGATATAACCATGGTGTGCAGCCCGAAACGCTTCACGCCTTTTTCTTTTGCAATACGGTAAGCGTCGAAAATTTGCTCCTTCGTCAGCCCGTATTTTGCTTCCGTTGGCTTTCCTATGATGTCGTTTCCTTCCACTTGGTCGCCGGGATTGTACCTGAAAGAAAGAATTTTCGGCAATCCGGCGTTCTTCTCCAAATATTCGATATGGGTGATGTCGTCAAGATTTATAACGGCTCCCAAAGAAATCGCCTTTTGAAATTCATCGGCGGGGGTATCGTTTGAAGTCAGCATAATGTCTTCGCCCACGATGCCCGCCCTTTCCGACAACACCAATTCGGGTAGAGAAGAACAATCCGTGCCGCCGCCTTCTTCCTTTACAATTTTCAATAAATACGGGTTAGGCGCGGCTTTTACGGCGTAATGCTCTTTAAAGGCGGGCGCCCATGAAAATGCGTCCTTTAGAGCGCGAAGGTTTTGGCGTATCTTCTTTTCATCGTAAATATGAAAAGGCGTGGGATATTTTTTTATAATTTCTTCCAATTTATCCTTTGAAATGGGAAAAATTTTCTCGTTCATGTACGTTTACCTTTTGCCTTTTTCAATCGAAGCTCTCGCTACGGGGAAGGTGAAATATGTATTTGGATAGGGTTCGTTTTTAAGGGTAAAATGCCACCATTCCGTATCTAGCGGCTTAAAACCGTTATTAATCATGGCGTTTCTTAAAATAAGGCGATTATCCTTCTGTTTTTGCGTCAAGTCGCCTACAAAATCCGGATGGGAACGCTTGCCGAAGTAATCGAAAGTGCCGCCCATATCGACTTCCTTACCGGTTCTCATATCCAAAATCGTAAGGTCTACGGTGCTGCCGCGGCTATGCCCCGAACGTGCGTCGATATAGCCTTCGACAAAAAGGCGGTTTTTGTTGACTTCGGGATAAAAATAAGGCTGCATCCTCCTGTCGTTTAAATCTTCAGCCCAGGATTTAAAGTTATCCACAGCCATTTGCGGGCGATACGCGTCATAAATCTTTAAGCGATACCCTTTTGCTTTCAGCTCGTCCGATACCGCTTTTAAAGCCGCCGCCGCTTCTTTTGTCATAAGAGCGATTGGCTCTTCGTATCCGCGTATCCTATCCCCAACGAAATTGTATGTGGAGTAATAGCGAATTTCTTGAATAATATCGGGGCAAACATCCGACAACACCACAAAACCGGACGCATCCGCAGGGTCGGCCGCTTTTGCGATTTGTCCAAACGTCAAGGTAACGGCGATCAAAAAAATCCCCGCTATTTTTTGTAAAGTTGTTTTCATTAAAGTTCCCTCCTCAAA
>JAFXOC010000051.1 GCA_017529085.1 Selenomonadaceae bacterium
GAAGATTATTATGACTTGCAATTGGGGCTTGAAGCCTTGAGCCGCGAAGCTAAGCCAAACGAGAAAGGATACACGCAAAAAGAGGTAATGCGGATGCTAGGGATAAGTCAAACTGATTTAGACGCCGTAGCGGGAGATGAAGAAATTGAGTAGCGGCTGGGATATAATTTATTCGCCGGACGCATTTCGTGATTTAGCCGAATTAAGCGGCGGGGTTCAATCCCGCGTGATAGATGCCATTGAAAGAGTTAGTCGGAATCCCTTACCTCAAAGGGAAGGCGGCTATGGAGTTGAGTTGGGAAAAAAGAATGGCGTAGACTTATCGGGATTGCTGAAAATCAAACTAAAGAAAAGCGGTGTTCGCGTGGTATACAAACTGATGCGCGACGATAAGGGCATGAAAATCGTCGTAATAGGCATGAGGGCTAACAGTGAAGTGTACAAAGAAGCCGCAAAAAGAGAAGAGCGGAACTGACAAATAACTTTATCCTCACCATAAAGGAAGAGGACGACATAGCAGCGCCTGACTACATCGTTATGCGCCAATGACAAAAGGAATATACAGGAGATAGGCATAAATTGATAGTATCGTGGAACACAACCAACGCTTGCAATATGTACTGCGCCCATTGCTACAGGGACGCGGGAGTTAAAGCCGAGGAAGAACTTTCTACCGCCGAGGCGAAAAAACTTTTAACGGAAATCGCCCGCGCGGGGTTTAAGATAATGATATTTTCGGGCGGCGAACCCTTGATGCGTCCAGATATTTTGGAACTTGTCAAGTTTGCGGCGGATTTAAAGTTAATTCCCGTCTTCGGCACTAACGGAACCTTAATCACAAAAGAGATGGCTAAAGACTTAAAAGCCGCGGGCGCAAAGGGCATGGGAATTTCGTTAGACTCTTTAGATAAGGATAAACACGACAAATTCCGCTCGTTTAAAGGCGCGTGGGAAGGCGCGGTGCAGGGCATGGAGAACTGCGCAGAAATAGGGCTTCCCTTTCAAATGCACACAACCGTTATGGATTGGAACGAATCGGAACTTGAGGCGATGACGGATTTTGCCGTGGAACTAGGCGCAAAGGCGCATCATTTTTTCTTCTTAGTGCCTACGGGAAGAGCCGCCACAATCGAAGAGGAATCGCTTCGGGCGGAAGCTTACGAAAACGTTCTCACCCGCATTATGAAAAAGCAGGAAACGGTCGATATTGAGTTAAAACCCACCTGCGCCCCGCAGTTTTTGCGAATAGCCGATTTATTGGGGCAAAAATCCCGCTTCAAACGCGGCTGTCTTGCGGGTCTCTCCTACGCTATCATCAGCCCCAAAGGCAAAGTGCAACCCTGCGCCTACCTCAACATGGAAATAGGCGATGTTCGCCAAACTCCTTTCGACGAAATTTGGAAAAACAGCGAGGTCTTGAACAAACTTCGCACATTAGAGTACGGCGGCGGTTGCGGCGTATGCAAATACAAACGAACTTGCGGAGGTTGCAGGGCGAGAGCCGCATTTTATCACAACGGCGACTATATGGCAGAAGAACCTTGGTGTTTGTATCACGGACGACGGGGGTGACGACGATGATAAAGATGATATTTACGGATATGGATGGTACGTTGCTTGACGAAGGGAGCGCGTTGCCGTCGGATTTTGACGAGGTAATCGGAAGGTTAAAGGAGAAGGGCGTAAAGTTTGCGCCGGCGAGCGGTCGGCAGTATTTTTCGCTCCTACAGAGTTTCGAGAAGTATAAGGACGAGTTTGTGTTTGTGGCGGAGAACGGAGCTATCGCCTTTTATAAGGGCGAGGAGATAGCGTCTTTCCCGATGGATAAGAATGATGCGGTGGAGATTTTAAATTCGCCCGAGGACGAGTCCACATACAGGGTGTTTTGCGGCAAACATCACGCCTTTATATTGAAGCCGCAGGATACGGAAGTTTTTCAAAAGGAAGTCAGAAAGTATTTCAGTTACTATAAAACCTTGGATAAATTTGAAGAAGCAGACGACACTCCCATAAAGTTGTCGTTTTTTGACCCGGAGGGCAAGGCTAAGACGAGAATTTTACCCCATGTGAAGGAGTATGAGAAGGATTATACCGTGGTAAACTCCAGCGATTGTTGGGTTGATATAACGGCTAAAGGCGTAAGCAAGGGGCGGACGATTGAGGAAATTCAGAAAAAATTCGGCATATATAAGGAAGAATGCGCGGCGTTTGGGGACTATTTGAACGATTTAGAGATGTTGGACGCTGTGGGGTACGGTTACGCCATGGAAAACGCGGTGGATGAGTTAAAGAAAAAGGCGAAGTTTATAGCGCCCGCCAATTCCGATTACGGGGTTACGAGGACGGTAAAACAGCTTTTGGACGAAGGGTTTATGGGGTGAAGTATGAGAATAGATTATCATATGCACTTTGAGTATGGCAGTTACGATGAAAATTGGGTGAAAGGCTTCTTTGACGCCGCGGCGAAAAGGGGCGTTGAAGAGCTTGGCATAACGGAACATTCTCATACGTTTCGAGAGTTTGAGCCGCTTTATTATGAAGATTTGATTTTGGACGATTCTTTTATAGGCGACTTTCAAAAAAAATGGCTCAAGAAAAACAAATTTAAATATGGTATGAAGGATTATTTCGACTTTATGGCGAATTTAAAATTGAAATATCCCGTAAAGATCGGAATTGAAGTTTGCAATTTTAAAAATCAGTCTAAAGTTGCGAAAATACTTGAAAATTGGAAGTTTGATTACGTTATCGGCTCCGTGCATTTTTTGGACGGCTGGGCGTACGATTCTTCCGAGATAAAAGCGGAATGGGAAAACAGAGATTTGCGGGAAATTTACGAAATTTACGTCAAAGAAGTTGAGAATTTGGCGGCAAGCGGTCTCTACGACGTATTGGGGCATCCTTTTAACATAAGGCTGTTCAAGTATATCCCGAATTTTGACGTTACTCCTTATTTAAAGCGCGTGGCTAAGGCTCTCAAGAAAGCGAATATGGCGGTAGACGTAAATACCGGCACTTTTTATCGTTATCCGATTGAGGAAATTTCGCCTTATCCCGACTTTATGAAGATAGCCAAAGATGAAAACCTGCCGATAATAACATCTTCCGACGCTCATAAACCCGAAGACGCGGGGCGTTTTATCAACGAAGCGATTGAGTACGCAAAATCTTTCGGTTACGAGGAAGTGGCAACTTTTGACAAGCGAAAAAGAACGTTGAAACCATTGGGATAATCGGGAGAAAAATCCTATTAAGTTTAAATAATTCGTGTGATATTATTTTCATAAAATTTGGATTTTTAAGGGGATTACCAATCTTTTTGAAAGGAGAAATTCTATGAAACGCTTTAAAATCATAGCTTTTTTGTCTGTGCTAGTGATGCTTGCAACGCTGTTTGCGGGTTGCGGCGACGATTCCGCATCGGTGCGCTCCGGAGGAAATGCTGCAAAGTCTTCGGATACGGAAAAAAAAGAAATTCGCCATAAGGTTCATCTTATTACGATGGATCAGGGAAGCAATTTTTGGCAACTTATCGACGCCGGGTGCAAGAAAGCCGCCGAGGAAATGGGCGATATTGAGTACAAGTGGACGGCGCCTAACAATCACAATGCGGCTGAACAGGGCGAATGCATAAAAAAAGCGGTTACGGAGGGAGCCGAGGCAATTGTAATTTCATGCGTATCTCCGACCGAAGTAAACCCATATATCGAAAAAGCCAAGGAAGCCGGAGTCAAGTTCGTCTATGTGGACAGCGGCGCAACGGTGGAAGCTGTGGCGACGATTGAGACCAACAGCTACGAGGCGGGAAAAGCCGCGGGACGCACGATGATGCAAGCTCTAAAGGAAAGAGGCGTTAAAACGGGCACGATAGGGCTTACCGCTATGGGGCGTACTGAGAATGCGGAAGCCAGAGTAAAAGGTTTTGCGGAAATTTTTGAAGGCACGGATTTTAAAATGTCCGAAGTTGCGTATTTAAACAACGATCGGCAAAATATAAGGAATTTCGTTAAGGATCACTTGGATTATGTCGGCTTCTTCGGTTCAAACGGTCAGACAACCTTCGCCATTGGCGACGCTTTGAAGGAGACAGGCGCAAGACCCGTGTTTATCGCCTTTGATACGGCGGATGTCACTTTAGCCATGATAAAGGACAACATAGCTTACGCCACGATACAGCAAGACCCGCAGAAAATGGGGTACGAGGGCGTAAAGATGGCGGTTGACGCTTTAGACGGCAAAGTAACGCAAAACGGGCAAATGATAGACACAGGCGTACATATCATAAGAAGAGATAAGATTTAACTAAAGGGAGGCGAGCCCCTTGAGGAAGAACGTTTTATTGGGAGCGTTCGCGTTGCTTGGAATTTTTCTCTGTTCGCTCTTTATGACGGGCTGCGGCGACGAGGATACCGGCGTTCGCAAAAAGGAGAAAGCTCAAGTACAGCAGGAAAGCGACGCTAAATATGTGATATACCTAATAACCATGAACCAGGGCAGCAACTACTGGAAACAGATTAACGACGGCTGCGTGCAAGCGGCGAAAAAATACGGCAATTTGCGTTACGAATGGAGCGCGCCGCTAAACTCCACCAACGAAGAGCAGATGGAGTGCATTGATAAGGCCGTTGCGGACGGGGCTAACGCCATTTTGATTTCCGTAATTTCCCCGGAGGGCGTAAATCCCGCATTGCAACGGGCGAAAGACGCGGGGGTTAAGATAATCTACGTGGACAGTTCCGCCACGTTGCCGGGACTCGCCGTATTCCGCACGGATAACGAAAAAGCGGGTCACATGGCGGGGCAGGTTATGAAAAAAGCCTTGTCGGAGAAGGGAATAACGTCGGGCATTATAGGAGTCGGCGCAAATAAAGTCGTAAAGAACGGGATTCTTCGGAACAAAGGTTTCAGAGCCGAGTTTGAGGGCACGAATTTCACCGTTGCTCCGGCTTTTGAGATGAATGGGGATAGACGCAACATTAAAAATTACGTCAAGGAACATCCCGATTACGTCGCTTATTTCGGCGCAAACGAGCAGATTACCCGTGCCATGTGCGAACAGATTAACGATATGGGGATTCATCCCGTTGTAATCGGTTTTGATACCAGCGACTACACATTGACGCAGATTCATTCGGGGGTTATTTACGCCACCATGCAGCAAAAACCCAAGAAAATGGGCAGCGACGGCGTTGATCTTGCAATGGAAGCCTTAGAAGGCAACTTTACGGGCGAAAACGTGGACAAGGATATGGGCGTTGACGTTGTAACGAGGGATAAGATATGAGTTTAAGGACAAAGTTGCTACTATCAAACAGTATGCCGCTGATACTGTTTGTTATTATCTCTTTGGCTTTTTCCATCACGCAGTTCCGTTCTGCGATATACGCGGAAAAAGAAGGCAACCTGCGTTCGACGGCCATGGCCGCCCTCACGTTTTACACTTCCAGGGGGTACGGCGACTACAATCGCCGTTCCGACGGAAATATCTGGCGGGGGATGAATTTCAACCTGTCGGAAGAAACAGAGATTGTGGACGATTTAAAGATGGAGACCGGCGCGGACATCACCGTATTTTTCGGCGAGGAAGTCGCGGTAACCTCTTTAATGAACGGCGGCGTACGAGTTACAAAGCTTAAGATGGATCAGCGGATTTTGGAGCACGTTATAAAAAACGGCGACCAAATTTGGTTTAAAGACATAGTGATAAACAACGAGGCAAGTCAAGCCTACGCGATACCGATACTGCAAGAGAGCGACGGCTCCGTTGTCGGCGCGCTTGTAGCTTCGACTTCGGCTCGGGGGTTTAACGCCACTATAAGAAATTTCATACTGACGAATTTAATCGTTGTGGCGGTTGTCCTCTTTATCGTTGGTATCTTTGTATGGTGGCACGTTGACTGGTACGCGCAAAAGTTCTCGGAGGTAACGGATAGAAGCCGTCAAGACCTTTTGACGGGACTTTTGAACAAGCTCACCTTTGAGACGGACACCAAGAAGGCTCTCGAAAAAAGTAAAGAAGGGCTTTATAAGGCGCTCTTTATCTTTGACTTCGATAATTTTAAGAAAGTCAACGATAATTACGGTCATCTTGCGGGCGACGAAGCGTTGAAAGCCTTCGGAAATATCCTGATGCGATCCTTTAGGGCTCACGATATTATAGGCAGGGTCGGCGGCGATGAGTTTATGGTTTATATGCCGGATTTGGCAAAGGAAAACCTAAAACGCGCGGACGAAATAGCGAACGAAGTGTTGGACGCATTGAAGCAAGTAACCCTGACCGGCGGCGCGACGGGCTTTTCATGCAGTATAGGAATAGGCACGTCAAACGAAGTCGTAGATTTTGCCACATTATATAAAGTAGCGGACAGAGGACTTTATATAGCGAAGGAAAACGGCAAGGCGCAAGCTAAGCGAATGGACAAAACGGAAGTGAAACCCGGGGATAAGGGCGATCACGACGAATAAAACAGAAACCTGCCTAACGGCGGGTTTTTTGTTTAAGGTAAAGGGGCTAATTATACAGGATCCGAAAGGACATTTACGCTATGGAAATAATACAATTGGCGCTCGCCGTGATAATCTTTAGCTTTGTTTATAAAAATATGACGAAGAATGTTGCGCTGTCGAAAAAGCAGAAATATTTGCCTATATTATTTGGAATTATATCTACTTTTTTGTCATTTTTATTCGTTTTAGCAATTGCGCTGCTCTTTATAAAATTGGGTTTTGACAAAGCGAGTGTGGAAAATCCGCTTGCCGTTTCAATTATGTCCGCTTTTTGGAAGGCGGGTTTAACGGAAGAATTTGCTAAACTTTTGATGATAATTTTGTCGATAAAACTGTTTAAGCCCAAAAACGTATACGAATATGCTCTTATAGGAGCTGCGGTGGGAATAGGTTTTACGCTTCACGAAGAATTTTTGTACGGCGGAAGCCTTGTGGGATTTACAAGATTTTTGACGTTGTTTATACACATGGCTCTCGGCGTTATTATGGGAAAATACATCGGTATCGGGATGTATAACAAGAAAAACGGCGGAGAATACAAGAAATATTACGCGCTGTCGGTGATTATACCAATAGCGGTTCATACGATATACGATGCTTGCACGGTGTATAATATCGCGTTAAAAGAAGGCGATAATTTAGACGAAAATACTTTGGCGGTAGGACTATCGGCGGGCGTTTTGTGCGTACTGTGCGCTATGGTGTGGCAATGGATCGTAATAAGAAAATTGAAGAATAAATCGGCAAAATATTTGTCTATGAGTTTGAGTTATGGTCAGCGACAATAAATTTTGTATTTTGCCTCCCCGCCCAAATGGCGGGGAGGCAAAGGTCAGTAAGATATTTTTGGCGTTTACTATAAAAGGAGCGCATTATGAAAAAGATTGTGATAGCTACGAAGAATAAAGGCAAAATACGGGAAATGAAGGACGCTTTTAACGGATTTAACGTTGAAGTTGCGGCGCTTGACGAGTTTGGTGAGTTGAAGGAAGCCGTTGAAGACGGCGAAACTTTTGAGGAAAATGCAAAAATAAAGGCGGCGCATTATCAAAAATTAACTGATACCGCAGTTATCGCAGACGATTCGGGATTAGAAGTAGAAATTTTAGACAATGCTCCCGGGGTGTATTCGGCTAGATTTGCGGGAGGTCACGAGTCGGACGCGGCGAATAACGAAAAATTGATTGAGGAGATAAAAAAACGTAACGCGACAGAATCGCCCGCTAGGTATAGATGCGTACTTGCCTTTGCGGACGTATCGGGAGATATGTTGCTTACGGACGGCGCTTGCGAGGGAGAAATACGATTAACGCCTAAAGGTTCGGGAGGATTTGGGTACGACCCATACTTTTATATAGGCGAAAAATCTATGGCGGAACTTACATTAGAGGAAAAAGACAAGATAAGCCACAGAGGCGTTGCGTTAAGGAAGATGGTGAAACTGCTTGAAGCGCGGGGGATAATCGAGGCGTTGTGATGTTTCCCCAACCTTACGCTTGAAAATTTCGTTGCAAATTTTTCCGCTAAAAGCTAAAATACAAATGAAAAAATTTCAATAACTCTCCCCCCTACCCCCCCTTCTAAGAGGGGGGCTTGGTTAGCGGCAATGTAAAATTTTGGCTCAAAAGTAATAATCCGAGTGCCTCCCTCCTAGAGGGAGGTGCCCGAAGGGCGGAGGGAGAGCCATGAAGAGCACAACATTTATTGATTTGTCCACACTCTGATTTCTAAAAATTTACTGCACAAGGAGACGAGATTATGAGCGACTATAATATTCAAATGACATGGGATAAAGATGCCGCAGTTTGGATTGCCACCAGTAACGATGTGCCTGGGTTGGCGTTGGAATCCGGCTCTTTTGATGCTCTGGTGGAGAGGGTAAAATACGCTGTCCCTGAACTTATGGAACTTAATCACAGAGCGGCAGCCGCATACAATCTTAAATTCGCCTCCAATCGAAGCGATGTGGTATCGGCGCATGGCTGAATATGAGAAAAAAGTCAGATAAATAAGGAGGAAAATTTGAGATATATAGGTGGCAAACGATATTTACTGGACAGCATAATGGCCGAAATAAATAACTACACTAAAAATGTAAGTGCAATAGTAGATATATTTTCGGGCAGCGGGATTGTATCTTCAAAGTTTAAAGAAGCAGGGTATAGCGTAATCGGCAACGATTTTTTATATTTTGCCTATGTAATAGGGCGAGGTTCTACTGCTTTAAATAAAGTGCCTACGTTTAAAAAACTTGGTGTTGATAACCCTATAAATTATCTTAATTTATTAAAAATCGAAGATACGGATATTTCGCTAAAAGATTGCTTTATTTATCAAAACTATTCTCCGCATGATGATGTTGAGCGTATGTATTTCCAAGAAAATAATGCGATAAAAATAGATATTATTCGTATAACGATAGAAAAATGGAGAAAACAATCTCTTATTGACGATGACGAATATTTTTATTTGCTTGCGTCCCTTGTTTCCGCCGTTCCTTATGTAAGCAATATAGCAGGAGTTTATGGAGCGTATTTAAAACATTGGGACGCAAGAACTTATAACGAAATTTATCTAAAACCACCTGATGTAATAACGAACAATGCTAATGCAAAATTTTATAACGAAAATTGCGATACGCTTTTGCCAAAGATATCAGCCGATTTATTGTATGCCGACCCTCCGTATAATTCTCGCCAATATCTGCCTAACTATCACATATTGGAAACTGTTGCAAGATACGATTATCCTAAGATTCGCGGCGTAACGGGGATGCGTGATTATAAAGAGCAACATTCGGATTTCTGCGTTTCAAAAAATGTTGAAACCGCATTTAGAAGTATGATTGAAAAAGCGAATGTCAAATATATTATTATCAGTTACAATAATGAGGGACTTCTTTCAACCGAAACGCTTTCTTCTATTTGCAGTGAATACGCTGTTACAAATTCTTTTCATCTTACCGAAATAAATTATAGAAGATATAACAACATCGGCGCAACTAAACGTAAGGTTGTCGAACAGTTATATTTTTTTGAAAAAATCAGGTGAAATTTTATGTCTGTTTTCTATAAATCTCCTTTGAATTATATCGGCGGAAAATATAAAATGCTTCCGCAAATTATGAATTTTTTTCCGCGAAACACAAACGTAATGTACGATTTATTCGCCGGCGGTTGCGATGTTTGCATCAATGTTAATACCGACAAAATCTTCGCCAACGATATAAATTTTTTTGTTGTAGATATATTTAAGGAATTTCAAAAATTAACCATCGAAGAGTTATTGGAGAAAATTGATAGTTTAATCAAAGTTTGGGATTTAAATATGACGAATAAAGAGAGTTATATAAAATTCAGAAGTCATTACAATTCCCTGCCGGTTGAAAAAAGAAATCCAATCGAATTATATGTTTTGGTTTGTTATTCTTTTAATTATCAATTTCGTTTTAACAACAAACATGAATTTAATAATCCATTCGGAAAAAATCGCAGTAGCTTTAATCCAAAAATGCGCCAAAATTTGATTTATTTTCACCAAAAAATTAAAAGCATTACATTTTCATCTTTTAATTTTCATGATATAAATTTAGATTTTCTTGAAGAAGGAGATTTCTTATACGCAGATCCGCCGTATAGAATTACTACCGGTAGTTATAACGATGGGAAACGCGGATTTGAAGGTTGGTCGGTAAACGATGACAGAGAATTATTTAATCTTCTCGATGAACTAAATAATCGTGGCGTGAAATTCGCTTTATCAAATGTGACAGAGCATAAAGGAGAAAAAAATAACGAACTTATTGAATGGAAAGAGAAATATTATACCCACGAAATAAATTACAATTACAACAACAGCAATTACCACTCGCAAAGCAAAAATTATCAAACAAAAGAAGTGCTTATAACAAATTATTTGGAGGAAAATAATGACTACGAGAACTTTCGGTTGGATTCAAAATCCAGGTTCGTTGAAAAAATTAAAAGCCGTAACGGGGATATTCAGCTTCAATTCGATTTTTAACAAAAATCTTTTGAACGAAAAATTGCCTCTGCTTTTACATAATAAACTTATCAGTCAAAGTGATTATGATGCGTTCGTTTCCCATTTAAAGCAGAACAATATTGAGATTCCGTATAGCATTTTAAAGGGAAAAGGCTCAAATACAGGCTCTCGCAAAGACGCAATTTGCACGGGAATAATTCAAGCCGTTATTGACGCTCAAAAAAATGTTACAATATTGACATTAAAAGATGAAAAGATAACGGTAAAAAAGCCGTATACAGACGATTGGACGGCTGACGGATATTTAAGATGGGGGATTTCTTGCGGACTTATCGAATATATAACCGAAACCGATACTTGCAAAATAACAGAATTGGGAGAAAGACTTGCAACATCCTCGGATGAATCAAAAATCGAATATGAATGTCTTACTGTGGCTTTGCTTTCATATCCTCCCGTAATAAGGGTATTGTCGCTTCTTAATGAAGAAGATAATTTGACAAAGTTTAATATCGGTAGTAGGCTGGGATTTAAAGGAGAGTTAGGCTTTACTTCTGTTCCGCAAGAAGTTTATCTATGCGATTTAGGAGAAGCCAAAACCACTTCTGAAAAATCTACCGTCAGAAGTAACGATGAAGGAGATTCAGACAAATATGCTCGCGGTATCGCCAGTTGGTTAATTCAAATGGGTTGGGTATCTTCGTCAAATTCCAAATTTACGGCTACATATCGAGGAAAAGAATATTCGGGCAATCTTCAAACATATTCTATAACCCGCGCGGGAGAGAAAGCTCTTACTAAAGCAAAAGGTAATTCAAGTCGCGCCGGAATCCCTAAAATTGTTATGTTTGAAATGTTGGCATCAAATAAGGCTCACGGCGCAAATTATTTACGCTTTCAGCGGGCGTGTTTGTTAAAGTGCCTTTCAAATATCGGTAAAACATTAAAGCAATTAAAAAATTCTCTACAAAAATACAATTTGGATATGACCGAAGCGGCAGTTAAAGATCATATTGAGGGTTTAATTGCCATTGGAATTTCTATACAATTTAAAGACGAAAAATACAAGTTGTTGGACAAGATAAAATGTCTTGAATTGCCGGTTGCTTTGGAAACTCATTCAGACGATTTAATGACTCTTAAAGAGCGCGTACGCCAAAATTTAAAGGCTTTGAATCATAAATATTTAGTGCTTATTGATTTAGCGTACAGCGAGGCAACATCAAGAGCAAAGAAAAATCTTGACGCAAGAGAATTTGAAATTCAAACCGCCGATTTGTTGACGAAGGAATTAAATTTTACGGGCGAACGCTTGGGAGATTCCAATAGACCCGATATAATAATTTCATACGATACTAATGGGACAATAATTGACAATAAATCTTATAAGGACGGGTTTAATATTGATAAATCTTGCGCCGATGAAATGGGGCGGTATATAAGCGAAAATCAACAAAGATTGCCTAACATACCCTCTAATGAATGGTGGAAAGAATTTGATGAAAAAGTTACCAATTTTACCTTTTTGTTCATAACTTCATTTTTAAAAGGTAATTTTAAAAATCAACTGGAATATATTTCCACAACGCATAACGGTATAAAAGGAGCAGCCATAGGTGTAGAAAATTTACTCTATATGGCGGAACATCTTAAATGTAAAAATTTATCTTATGGCGAATTTTTCGATAAGTTTAAAAATGATGAGATGATTTTTGACAAATAAAAATATTGTTATGAGAAAGGCTTATTATAATAAACGCCAAAAATGTTTTTGCTTACCGTTGTCTCCCCACCCGAAGGGCGGGGAGACAAAATACAAAATTTATTGTCGTTGACTAAAAAAAAAATAGAAAAGAAGAAACTTACAACTAATCTGGAGGCTACAGGTGGAAAAATTTTTTTTGC
>JAFXOC010000492.1 GCA_017529085.1 Selenomonadaceae bacterium
ATTCGCTGAACTCTCCCACCTACCCCCCTCTAGGAGGGGGGCTTGGTTAGAGGTAATTTAAAATTTTAGGCTCAAAATGAAGTAATCCGAGTGCCTCCCTCCTAGAGGGAGGTGCCCGAAGGGCGGAGGGAGAGCCATGAAGAGCACAATATTTATTGATTTGTCTACACTCTGGTAAATATAGGATTTTTTAAACATTCTAGATATTCTACAGTAAACTTGCATTTCCTTTAGTAAATTCATTGTATAAATTTGGACGTTCGCTCCCTAAAAGGCGACGTTCACGCCGCAATTTTCATATTTTCTTGCCATCGGCGACATATACGAATAAAATCAAACATAATCTCGATAAAAGAAAGCGATGTGATAAACGTGAATATTGCGATATGCGACAACGACGGTATAATCGCCGAATATATCAAAAGTTTAATTTTAAAAGAAGAACCGAGAGCGAATACGGAAATTTTCGCGTCGGCGGAGGAATTGGAAAATTCAAAGATAAATTTTAACATATATTTTCTGGATATAAAAGGAATTTCGGGTATGGAACTTGCCCGCAAAATTCGCGAGAAGGAAAAAAATAAAACAAAGAGCGTAATAATTTTTATAACCGGTTATGCGGAATATATGCCAGAAGCCTTTGACGTGCAAGCATTTCACTATCTTATAAAACCCGTTGATGAAGAAAAGTTTCGACGAATTTTTAAACGCGCGCGGACGGAAGTTCAAGCCGCGAAAAAACGGGATGAAGAATATGTGTTGCTGAAACTTGACGGCAAACATAAGAAAATATTTTTAAAAGATATATTTTACATCGAAAGCGATAATAAAAAAGTCGCGGTTCATACAAAAGAGGAGGTTTTTAAAATTCAAGGCAAAATGGAGGATTTTGAAGCGTCGTTGAGCGATGATTTTTATCGCGTCCATCGTTGCTATCTGGTGAATTTTGCCAAGATTTCATCATACGATAAAAAAGAAATAGAACTTGAAAACGGCGACAAGATTTTGTTGGCGCAAAAAAAATATTCCACATTCGTAAAAGCTTATCTTGCCTACGCTAAAAACGGGGGAATCGTAAATGTTCGATGAAATATTTATTATAGATGTGTGCGTTCATGTAGCAAACGGTTGGTTTAGTTTCAGGTATGCGGAATTTTTCTTAAAACCGAAAAGACCGCGCCCGACATCAATGCTTATCTGGATATTTGCTTATACGACGGGACAGTTAATTTGTCAAAACATTATAGATTCTCAAACGGTTTACGATAATTTCAATCATCTATTGCCATATATTTTATTGTTTGGAATCTTGTCTTTTATATTCTTTGAAAAAAATCTTTCAAGAATGACTTTTGCTCTCGCGAGTTTTATCGCCGGATGGGAAATTCTGCGTTTTACAGCCAGCCCGTTGGCTCACGCTATTTTGGGATTGTGGAATCCGCTGTGGGAACGGGGTATAAACGCTCTATTAGACAGCGGCTTTATGCAAGCGGAAACTTTGCTTTTCGTTATTCAATACGCGAACAGAATTGCGCTTTTTGTCACTTTGCTTATATGCCGCGTAATTCAATTTGGCGCATTTTACATATACCTTAAATTAATTCGAAAAAATTTCGTTGCCGACGATTATACGCTAACTTCAAAGGAAACTTGTTTCTTGTTGATACCGTGCATTACGTCGCTTACAGTCGACGTTACATTAAGGGTTATGGCGTATTCTGCGGATAACGGCGCGCTTACGCTGATATATGACCGCGCACCCGAAACGCTTTTGTTGTTGCCTGCGGTAAGCGTTTTACTCTTAGGATTTACAATATCTTCGGTAATTTTGTTTAAAGGGCTGACGGACGGAAAAATCGAGGAAAGAAAGCGATTGCTCCTTGAAAATCGCGTGGAGGAAGTGCGAGAGAGGGTTAAAGAAATCGAAAGCATTTACGGCGATATGCGTGGTTTGAAACACGACCTTAGGGGGGCAATCGCAAACATCGCCGCATGTGTAACGGAAAATGCCGA
The DNA here is from genome assembly GCA_017529085.1 of Selenomonadaceae bacterium. GTDB lineage: Bacteria > Bacillota > Negativicutes > Selenomonadales > Selenomonadaceae > RGIG9201. Next base: position 2,014 of record JAFXOC010000492.1, read on the forward strand.
TAAATCGGATGAGATTGATTCATATCTAAAAGGCATGGAAAAAATCGTAGCGCGACTGGATTTTATCGACCATACTGGCAGTTCCATCGTAGACGCTATATTGAGCAGATTTCGCGCCATTTGTAAAGAACGAAAAATTACCGTTGATTTTAATTTTTACTATCCTAAAAATTCCTGTTTTGACATATACGATTTAGGTATTGTTTTGAACAACGCCTTGCAAAACGCTGTCGAAGCCACCGAAAAAGTTGACGATAATTCTTGTGTTTCTTTACGCTCGTACGAAAAAGGCGCGCTGTTTTTTATAGAAGTTGAAAATGATTTTGAAGGAAGTTTGATATGGGAGAAAAACTCCGATATTCCGTCAACCGTCAAGGAAGATAAGAATTTGCACGGCATAGGTCTTATGAACATAAGGCGGATTGCCGAAAAATATAACGGCGATATGGATATTTCCGTAGAAAAAGGAACGAGGAACAATTTGTTTTTGTTGACGGTTATGCTTTACAATAAGAGTAATCAAGGAGAATAAAAAATATCTCGCTGCGCTGTTTCTTTAGTTTTTCCCCAGGGCGATTTCTTTTCAGTGAGTCGGTTTACTTCTTTTTTTATCAATTCCGATTCGTTCCCGATCACGGGTTGACCTACTA
>JAFXOC010000493.1 GCA_017529085.1 Selenomonadaceae bacterium
ATCCATCAAAATTGCGGTTGTTAAGCTGCCTAAAATCTCTAATTTTACGGATTTCGACGCGCTTTATGAATCGGGAGACGTGAATTTGTTTTACGCAGAAACAAGCGCACAGCTTGATGATGCTGATTTAATAATTCTGCCTGGAAGCAAAAATACAATCGCAGACCTTTTGTATATAAGAAAAAGCGGTATCGAATCCAAAATTTTAGATAAATTGAAGACGGGTACGCCGCTTATCGCAATCTGCGGAGGCTATCAAATGATAGGCAAAATCATAAGCGACCCATATCATGTGGAAAGCGATTTGGGCGAAGTTGAAGGCTTGAACCTTGTGGATATGAAAACCGTATTTAGTAAGGAAAAACATACTTCGCAAGTTATAGCAAACACTGTAAACATTGATTTTTTAGGCATAAACAAGTCATACAAAGAACTTATCGGCTATGAAATTCATATGGGCGAAACGGAATTTGGCGAAGCCGTAAATCATCCTTTTGTAGTTGAGTCTAGGAATGACGAAAGCGATGGAATTTCCAAAGAATTAATCCTTGGCACATATATTCACGGAATATTCGACAACGACGAATTTAGAGGCGAAATGTTAAACGCGTTGAGAAAAAGGAAAGGACTTCCTCCGCTTGAATACGGCGAATCATTAAAAGCGCGAAAAGAAAAAAGTTACGACGAGTTGGCGCGAGTGGTAAAAGAAAATCTGGATATGAAAAAAATTTCCGAAATTATGGGTGATTAGTTTTGATTACTGCTATAGCGGCGTTTGTTTTCGATTTGGCTATAGGCGACCCAAAAAGTCGTTTTCATCCCGTAGCTTTAATGGGGAATCTCATAAGTTTTCTCGAAAAATTACTCTATACAAAAGAAATGGGAAACACAGGAAAGCTTATTGGCGGCGGGGTTCTTGTAGTTATTGTCATGGTGATTTCTTATTATATCGGCGTATTTCTGTTGATATGCGTTTACCATATTCGGGACGCAATGAATTGGCCTTACTTAGACACAATACTTACGGGCTTTTTCCTTAGTTTTACCATTTCGCCGAAAAGTTTAGCCGAAGCCGCAAGAGAAATTTACTTATTTTTAATGAACGATGATATAAAAAGCGCAAGAAAAGCTTTAAGTTTTATAGTTGGGCGCGATACGGAGAATTTAGACGGTGGAGAAATTACGAGGGGAGTAGTCGAAACCGTCGCCGAAAACACGGTTGACGGGATAATATCGCCTTTGTTTTTCTTTATCTTAGGCGGTTTACCCCTTGCGATCTGTTATAGAGCCGCAAACACCATGGATTCCATGCTTGGATACAAAAATGAGCGCTATCTCTTTTTTGGCAGAGCTGCCGCTAGGTTTGACGATGTTTTGAATTACATCCCAGCAAGAATCACAGGGTTGCTTTTCGTTATTTCCGCCTCATTCCTTAACCTTGATTCCCAAAACGCCCTTAAAATTATGAAGCGAGACGCAGTAAAACACCCAAGTCCAAACGGCGGTTATGCGGAAGCCTCTGTTGCCGGCGCCCTTCACATTCGATTAGGCGGCGAAAACAGCTATTTCGGCAAAAAAACTTTCCGCGCTTACATGGGCGACCCCATCGAAAAACTCTCTCCACGTCACATAATTTTAACAGTAAAACTAATGTACACCGCTACTGTTTTGTTCCTTATATTTGCTTATGTTGTTTTGTTGTAAGTTCCTACTTTCTTTCTCTTTCTCTTTTTTTGTAAAAAAGATGTTAGATTCGCTTAGTGCTTTAGCACTTAGCGAATTTTATATGCGTAGCGAAGCGCAGCTGAAAGAGAAAGAAAGTAGCAAAGAAAGAGAAAGAGAAAAAACTTTAATAATTGGTTTGGTGATTGTCGTGCGTTCTTTTTTTGTTGCTCTTACTTTTTTGACTCGCATTTCTTTGTTTACGGTTAAAGATTATAGGGAAGATGATTTTAAGAAAAGCGTAAAATTTTTCCCGCTGGTGGGAGCCGTTTTAGGGGGATTTTACGCTTTTTTTTCCTATATTTTGTCAAACAACGGATATGTTCATTTATCGCAAAATATTGTCGTCGCGCTTATGATTTTTTTTATGTTCTTTCTTGTTGGAGGGCTTTTTTTTGACGGTTTTATG
>JAFXOC010000052.1 GCA_017529085.1 Selenomonadaceae bacterium
ATGTGAAATTTCAACAGGCTTGTCTTACGGATTTAGACTCAGATAGATTTTATTTTCAGGATATTGAAAATACCGAAGGTTATCGTTGGGGTTACGGGAAAGTGCGTCGAAAAAATTCGGTTTTTTTGAGAGAAAATCAGGAAGATATGCCGTATGAGCAGGGAATTTTTGTCGACGTATTTCCGAGAGACGGCATACCGGACGGATTTTTTGCAGGAAAGATTCATAAACTTATTTGCTATGTTTTGAGAAAATCAATGTGGTCGGCAATTGGAAGAAAAACTGACAAATCTTTTTTCAATCTGTTATGTTACCAATGCTTATATAGAATATGTTCAAAAAAACATACATTGCAATTTTATCGAAAATTAATTAAGTGGAGCAACAGCAGTCCAACAAAATTAACAAGGGCGCTAACTTTTCCTTTACCAAAAAATGTTCAAGGTTATGAACGAAATTGGTATCAAAATTATACGGATATAGAGTTTGAGGGATATATTTTTCAAGCGGAAGCCGGCTACAAAGAGTGGCTTCTAAGAGAATTTGGCGATTATATGCAGTTGCCGCCGCCGGAAAAGCGCAAAACTCACCCTGTATCGAAAATTGAATTTCCTATGGATAGGAGCAATAACGAATGAATATCGCATTATTAACGGCAGCTGGCAAAGGGACGCGAATGCAAAGCGAAATTCCAAAACAATTCCTGCATATAAGAAACAAGCCCGTAATCCTTTATACAATGGCGGCTTTTCAAAAACATCCGCAGGTAGACGCTATAATGGTTGTTTCTTTAGACAGCTGGCGCGATATGATATGGTCATACGCTCGTCAATATGGTATCGGCAAATTAAAATGGATTGTAGAAGGCGGTAGTACCGGGCAAGAATCAATTCGTAACGGGTTATTAGCTCTTGAAAAAGAATGTTCCACGGAAGATATTGTAATTGTGCACGATGGTAATAGACCAATGATTTCCAACGAGGTTATTTCCGACAGTTTAGCGGTATGTCGCGCGCATGGAAGCGCAGTAGCCGCTATTCCTTGCATAGAAGCTATCTATCAAAGCAAGGATGGGGAAGCGTCCAACATAACCTTGGATAGAAACGAATTGTTTCGCACTCAGACACCTCATTCCTATCCTTTAGGAAAGTTGCTCTGGGCGCATGAACAAGCAAAGTTACGTCATATTGAAAACACTACGGCAACTTGTACTTTAATGACGGAATTAGGGGAGACCGTTTATTTTTCCCGAGGTTCGGAAAAAAATCTAAAACTCACCACAAGGGAAGATGTGGAAATTTTTCAGGCGCTCTTGCGAAAGGATATGGATGATGAATTACTATGAACTTTCTACATACAAGGAAGAACTACAAAAAATCATAGAATCAAACACTTCAATTTCAAAACTTAAAGGAAAATCTATCGTAATAACCGGAGCAAGAGGATTAATAGGAAGCGTAATAACTGATGCTATACTTCAAGCAAATTTAACGCTTAACTTAGATTGCAAGGTCTATGCCGTTGTTCGCAATGTAGAAAAAGCAAAAGAACGTTTTTTGCAATATAAATCATTGAAACAATTTCAGTTAATTCCGGCTGATATTAACAAAGACGAAATAAAAATTAATAACAATATCGATTATTTTATTCATGGAGCGAGCAACACGCATCCCGTTTACTACGCTTCACGCCCGATTGAAACAATAAGAACCAACACAA
>JAFXOC010000053.1 GCA_017529085.1 Selenomonadaceae bacterium
CAAAGTTTTCGGCTTTAAGCCTTCTCTTAATAGCGCCGCCCACCATGCCCTTATGTCCGGCGACGAATATTTTAGAATCTTTTTCCATTAAGTTTCTCCTTTATACAATCGGTGGCAATGGTATTATTTTTTTAGAATCCCACATTTTTTGAAGATCTTTCTTATACATTTCAATCCATTCGCAAACTATATTTTGCGCCTTTTCGGGTAAATCGCCATATATTATTTCACTAGTCAAAACATTAAATTTGCCTAAAAATTCATTATAGATAGCGTAAATGCTCGGTTCGTGTTCGCCGCTTCTAAAGTACATTTTTATCACGATACCGTAAAACCTTGTAATTTCAGGCATTGTTTATCCTTTCCATATCGCTTTTCACCATCATATCCACAAGTTCCTTAAAACTTACTTTTCTTCTCCACCCAAGTTCCGTTTCGGCTAGCGTACTGTCGCCCAACAACAATTCCACTTCCGCGGGTCTGAAAAATTCGGGGTTTACGTCTACCAACAATCTTCCCGTTTTCTTATCGTAACCCTTTTCCTTTACGCCTTCGCCTTCAAACTCAATATCTATTCCCGCCGCGCGAAACGCTAAAGTGGCAAACGCGCGCACCGTATGAGTTTCCTTCGTCGCAAGCACATAATCTTTCGGCGAATTTTGCTGCAACATAAGATACATTCCCTCTACGTAATCCCCCGCAAAACCCCAATCGCGTTTTGCGTTTAAGTTTCCGAGTGAAATCTTATCCTGCATACCCGCCGCAATTTTTGCGACACCGATGGAAATTTTTCTCGTAACGAAATTTTCTCCGCGTCTCGGCGATTCGTGGTTGAACAATATCCCGTTCACAGCAAACATATTATATGCTTCCCGATAATTTTTCACTATCCAATAAGCGTAAAGTTTCGCCACGCCATAAGGCGACCTTGGATGAAAAGGAGTTTTTTCGCTCTGCGGCTCCGTACCCGGAATCCCGCCGAAAAGCTCCGAAGTCGACGCTTGATAAAACTTCGTATCGGGCTTTACCTGCCTTAACGCCTCCAAAATCCTAAGCGCGCCCGTCCCCGTCACGTTTGCCGTATACTCCGGCACGTCAAAAGAACTCCCCACATGACTCTGCGCCGCCAGATTATAAACTTCGTCAGGTCGTATCTTACCTATCAAACCCGTAATCGACAACGAATCCGACAAATCCGCCTCATGCAACCAAAACTTCTCGCTCTTTATATGCTCTATCCTCTCCGTATTATGCGTGCTCGCTCTCCTAACCACTCCATGGACTTCATACCCTTTTTCCAGCAAAAATTCCGCCAAGTACGACCCGTCCTGCCCCGTTACCCCAGTTATTATCGCCTTTTTCATCTTCGCTCCTTCTGTTGGGGCTTCGCCCCAGCGGTCAGCGTCAGCCAATCGCACTTCGCCTACGGCTCGCGCTCTTGGGACGCTTTCGCATGGGAAGCATTAGCGCCGCTAAAGCGTCGATGCTTCTCCAAAACCCCGCAAGGGGCGCTGCCCCTGCACCCCGCCAAAGGAGCTTCGCCCCTCTGGACTCCCGTTTTATCGGTTTTAGGCTCAAAACTTCATATCGTGTCTAAAACCCCTTATTAAAGTTTTTTCTTTCTCTTTTTTCTTTGCTACTTTCTTTTTTCTCTTTCTTTTTTACAAAAAAGAAAGAGAAAAAAGAAAGTAGAAACCCGCCTCTACCTCAAAATTCTATTTCAAAAAACCATTGATAATCGCTTCTTCGGCTTCTTTTTCGGATAAGCCTAAGGTCATGAGTTTGATGAGTTGTTCGCCGGCGATTTTGCCTATGGCGGCTTCATGAACGAGCATAGCATCGGTGTCGTTGGCTTCCAACGAAGGAACGGCTAAGATTTTTCCGTTGTCCATTATTATGGAGTCACATTCGGTGTGACCTTTGGAGGGAGCGTTGCCTTTTAAGGCGAGGTCTAGTTTTTGGTAGGAATTGTCGCGCGCAACGGAGCGACTCACCACGTCCGCGCTGGAATTTTCGCCGTCAAGAGCTACGTCGTATATGGAAAACGCGCTCTGTTCGCCGTGAGTCATCAGGCGTTCACGAACTATTAAGGACGCGTCTTTTTTGAGAGTCGCAACGGTTTTGCGGTTGGTGGAATCAACGCCTTTTATTTGTACCATTTCCAAAATGGCGCTGCTGCCTTCGTCAAGTGTGAGTTCCGTTACGGGGTTAAGTATGCGTTTGCCCGCGCCGTCGCCTTCGCCGTAATGCTTTTCAACGTATTTGATTTTGGCGTTTTTTCCGAGGAAAAAGCGGTGTACGCCGTCATGCTCCGAATCCTGTCCGCCGCAGTTTGATATGCCGCAACCCGCCACTATTACAACGTCCGCGTTGTCGCCAACGTAAAAATCGTTGTAAACTGTTTCCTTCAAGCCGCTTTCGGATAATACTACGGGAATATGGACGCTTTCGTTTTTCGTGTTCGGCTTTATGCGAATGTCTATGCCGGGCAAATCGGTTTTGGTGGTAATTTCTATATTGGCGGAATTGGAACGCCCCGCAAGCTGCCCGTTGGCGCGGATATTGTACGCGCCTTTGGGAATGCTCTCAAGGGCGGCGACTTCTTTTAATATGTTTTTCTGTATAGCGTTAAGTTCCATCAGCAATCCTCCTTGTTAATCGCGCGACCGCAGTTGGCTCTCGCCTGACCCGATTTTAAAAGCTTCGGCAAAATCAGGACTCCCCTGCCTTTTTTCTCGATTTCTCCCGCATTCAGTACCACAATTTCATCCGCAATTTCTAATATTCGCTCTTGGTGTGATATTATCATGATGGCGCTGTCTTTGATGTTTTTTCGCATATTTTGAAAAATACCGATAAGATTTTGGAAGCTCCATAAATCAATACCGGCTTCAGGCTCGTCGAATATGGTAAGTTTTGCGCCTCTTGCCATAACGGTGGCTATCTCTATTCGCTTTAATTCGCCGCCGGATAACGACGCGTTTACCTCTCTGTCCACATAATCTCTGGCGCAAAGCCCCACTTCGGAGAGATAATCGCAAGCCTCGCCTCTGCCTAAATTTTTCTTTGAAGCGATACGCAATAGGTCGATGACGGAAATTCCCTTAAACCGCACAGGCTGTTGAAAAGCGAAAGAAATGCCCATGTTGGCTCTTTCGGTGATTGAAGAATCGGTAATATCTTCGCCCAAAAATGAGATATTGCCGGCGGTAGGCTTTTCTATACCTGCGATAATACGGGCAAGAGTTGACTTACCGCTGCCGTTTGGCCCGGTTATAACCGTAACTTCCTGCGCTTCGATATCTAAGGAAAGGTTTTTTATTATTGATACTTTCCCGTTTTCGTCCTCCGCATCAAACGATATGTTTTTCAATGACAGCATAATTTTCCCTCACATAAATAAACCCGCAAGGATTTCTTGCGGCAAACTCTCCTAATTGTAAAAAGTATTCTATGACAAACGTCAAAATCCTTCTTTGTTTTTTTGCTTTCTTTAATTCGGGGATTCTCCCCCCTCCCCCCTTCTAAAAAAAGGGGGCAATAAGAGGAAAACTTCAAGATAGCTGAAAAAGCCCTCCTCCCAGAGGAGGGAAAGCCGCGAAGCGGCAGGGAGGAGGGTCCGCAACTGTGAAGAGTAAGGGGTTTATCAATAAAAAAAGAGCCGAATTTTCGGCTCGTAATTGCAGATGGCGGAGAGGGTGGGATTCGAACCCACGGTGAGTTTCCCCACAACAGATTTCGAGTCTGTCACCTTCGACCACTCGGACACCTCTCCTTATTCGTACGACAGTAAATTATACAC
>JAFXOC010000494.1 GCA_017529085.1 Selenomonadaceae bacterium
GAAGGAGGCGTGTAAGCAGGGAATATAAAAGAAAGCAATTTAGCATAGGAATAGGGCTTGGCGTAAATGCCAAGCCCTTAAATTTTTGTCATAAAATAACCTTGTTCTTTTTTATAGATTGTGCTAAAATTTACTAAAACATAATTTAGTAAATTTTATTATAGTAAGGTGAGATTTATGTTTATTGGCAGATTTAAAGAACAAATGATATTATTAAATAGATGGAAAAAACGTAAGCCTGAATTTGTGGTCATATATGGGCGCAGACGGGTGGGCAAGACCGCTCTCATAAGTAAGTTTTGTCAAGACAAGCCCCATGTGTTTTTACCGGGCTTGAATCAAGCGCTAAGGAAAATCTCCAAAACTTTAGCCAAAGTATTCATAATGCCAAAGGAAGTCAGGGAGAAGCCCCCGTTTACAGCGATTTTGAAGCTGCGCTCTTGGCGGTGGCGGAACTTGCAAGAGACGAGCAAATTGTATTGGTAATCGACGAATATCCATATCTTGCTGCGGCTTATCCCGGAATATCTTCACTTCTCCAACGTCTAATAGACCACGAGTATCAAAGCACAAAAATATTCTTAATCCTTTGCGGCTCCTCTATGAGTTTTATGGAAAATCAAGTCTTAGGGGCAAAGAGTCCGCTTTTCGGCAGACGAACGGCACAAATAAAATTAACCCCAATGCAATTTTCAGAGACTCGTCTTTTTCATAGTGAATATTCTATGGAAGAGCAGGCACTACTTTACGGTATTGTGGGTGGTATTCCACTTTATCAAAGGCAAATCGAAAATGAATTATCTCTTGCGGAGAATATCAAACAAAATATTTTAGAGACGAGTTCATATTTATTTGAGGAACCTACCAATTTTTTAATGCAAGAAGTACGAGAACCCGCGTGTTATAACGCTATTGCTCAAGCTATTGCTACGGGAAGCAGTAAATTAAATCAAATAGCTACAAAAACAGGGCTGGAAAGCAGCGCATGCGTTAATTACTTAAAAAATCTGACTGCTCTTTCTATAGTAAAGCGCGAGACTCCACTGGGCGAAAAAAATTCCCGCAATAGCATCTATAAGCTGGCAGAGCCTTTGTTTCGCTTTTGGTATCGTTTTATACCCAGACATTATTCTCAGTTGCAAAATGGTATGGTTGATACCGTTTACAGTAAAATTGAGCCGTTTTTCAGCGAGTATATGGGAAGCGTATTTGAAGATATTTGTATGGAATGGTTATGGGGACAAAACGCTAAAAATGCTCTTCCTTTTAACTTTGCTCAAGTCGGGCGTTGGTGGGGAACGGATAAGCGAACCAAAACTCAGGTTGAGATAGATATAATAGGAGAGGACAAAACCGAGGCGGCTATTTTTTCCGAGTGTAAATGGCGTAACGAGCCTGTTGACTCTGATGTAATAAAGAGTTTACAAGAAAAAAGCGCGCTGTTTCCTCATCCGATAAAGTTTTGGTATATATTTTCCAAACGAGGTTTTACGAAAGAATGTGAATAAAAAGCCAAGTTAAATGAAAATATTAGGCTGATTACATTTGAAGAAAAGCATACTATGGCAGCCGAACTATATTAACTATATTTATCTAAATCCCCTAATAGGCTAAAAGATATATTTGATTTAGGGGTGGCAATAATACAAAAATTCCTTGAATTTTATGGCAAATATAAAAAATCCTAAAAGCCTTGATTTTACTAGCTTTTTAGTGGTGAAAACGAAAAAACATAAATCATAAACTGTATTATTTGTCCTCTCGTCCGTCCTGTCCTGTAAAATTATGAACTATTACTGCTTGCAGAATTAGGCTTTCTTGACCGGACGGACAAAATCGGACAAACAGCATCGACTGTTAAAATTTAAATCTTTTGTAAATTCAATTTTTCTAAAATCGTTGTATCGAATTTGAATTTTATGCTATAATTACTATGGTGGTGGATAAATTGTATAAAATATATCTCAATAACATCGGAGGGAAAATTTTATGAGAACCGATACCCTCGTTAGACGAGATGGAGTCCAAGCTCTCATTGACAGGCTTGGAGAAGTTGATGCCGAACGTTTCATCACCTTGATATTGCGTGAACCGTTTGATTATACGAAATGGCGTGAAAAAAATCTCGATTGGTCGTTAAGCGTGCGCGAACTTAGTCAAAAAGCGCAAGAATATGCAGATTCGTTGAAAAGATAAGCGTAGAACTTTTGAAATTCTTGTGGGTCCTTTTGTGGGTCCACGCAGAAAAAAATTATAGTATTTTATGGAAAATATGTAAATTTTTCATTATAAGAATCCGCATAAATAAATGCTCTATGAATTATAGCGAATAGCAAAAAATCACGAAATCGGCCTTCTAAGCCGTGGGTCGCGTGTTCGAATCACGCCGGGCGCACCAGAAATTTCAAGGGTTTAGCCGAAAGGCTAAACCCTTTTTTGATGTTTGGTGAAACTCTTTAAATATGCAGGATTTAAGGCAAAAACATCGAA
>JAFXOC010000495.1 GCA_017529085.1 Selenomonadaceae bacterium
CTCTTTGGGCAAAATCATCCAGTCCGATATACGTATGTTCTGTTGCTCAAAAATCTCGTTAATTCGCTTTTGTTCCTTCTCCTCCAATGCAAAAACCTTATATACCATATCTTGTAATTTATAACAAACGATACCGAACTTCTTTGACGAAAAATACTTTTCCTGAAAATCCCAGTAGACAACATCCTTTACATCGGTTTCGGGAATTTTTTCCTCAAGAATAAACTCCCTTTCAAACAAGAATTTATCGGGAACGATCAGCGATATCCTTTTCTCCTTAAATTCGTTCTTCGCCAAAACTTCATCCAGCGCCTTTGCGACTTCCTCAAGGGTTTCAGCGTCTAAATCCACCTTGCAAAGCTCCAAAAGCCGCCATTCTTCCTCGAAGAACATCAGCGCCGCGTATAAATAGCCGTCTTCTACAAAGCAGCCGACTTGTTCTTTTGATATATTCTTAAACTTTTCCGAATACCTCTCAACAAGCCCGGTCTTTACCTCGTTTTTATCCGATAGCTCCACTTATATCCACCGTCCGCGTCTTCTAAGAAACACTCCGCCGCTCCAAAAGTCGCAGCGTTTTCGTCCTCTTTTTCCACAACAGCAAATACCCTAAGCCCGTTATTTTCATATCTAACGGCTGCGCTAACCTTATTATTCGCCCCAAAATCAAAATCCAATTCGTCCGTCAAATCATGATCCGTTCCGTCTTTTACATTATTCGGCAATTCTATCCGCCCGTTTGCTATATCCCAAGCAATCTTTTCTACTGCGCCGCTCGCGTCCATGTAAAGCTCTGCGGCAACCTCCGTGTGCCTTTGCGTCTTTAAACTGTCCTCCGCGACAAAAAATATTCCGCAACCCACCAGCGTCAAAATCATTAACATAATTAGCGCCAAAAAAGAGATAAAACCATCTTCTTTTGTATTCATTTATTGATGATTTCTCCTTGAACATATATTGCTGTGTTTAAATCGCAAGTTTTCTTTGTCGATTGACTTATGCCCGATAATTCAACCGATATTATGTGCTCGGATACTTTATTTATCTTAAATTTCGTTATATTCACACTTCCCAATAGGCTGTCTCCCGTAACAGGCCCTTTTTCGTCATGGGCGAATATTCTGTAATGACTAGCGCCCGGCGCTTGCGCTCGCCCGTAGTAAATTATGTCTTTGTCTTCGCCGGGTTTCGTGCGGTAATGAATCCGCATCCCTTGATCGTCCGTATTGTTATATATCTCAACCCTATCGGCAAAATCCGCGTCGTCGGTTATTCTCTCCGTCACATACATTAATTCCCTCGTAAGCTCTAAATCTGCTTCAATATCCCTTACTTTGTCCAACGCCCAAACAACAGTTCCGCAAATCGTTCCCACCAAAATAAACATTATCGACAGAGAAAGCATATTTTCAAAGAGCAGAAAGCCTTTGTCGCCTAATTTGGTTTTTGCTTCAACATAATCCGTTCCAACGAAAGTTCCCGACTTCTTTGAAAAATTTTCCATCTAGCCGTCACTCTCGCTTTCAAAAAATCCTCGTCCCCTTCGTATTCCTCGATATCGGCAAAGACTTCATACCGTACGTTGTTCGGCGTTAAATCGCTTGTCCCCAAAAATTCATAGCGACCTTTTTCCAGTTCGTCCAAATCGCGTTTTTCAATCAGATACGCCATTTCCTCTTTAACCAAATTCAACGCCGCCGCCCTAGCTTTTGCGGTTTCTTCCGCTCGTATAGCCGCAACATAAGAGTATATCGCCGCAGAAAGCCCTATAACAATAAGCGAAAGCAGCAACGTTTCAACAACCATAAATCCGCGCTCGCTTTTCATGGTGGATTTCTATCCATTCTCACCCTTCCCGATTTGTCGATAATAACGTACCGCTTGGCTTTTGCCCCGGCAAAGCTTGACTCTATTAATATGTGTCCGACTTGCCTTACGTCACCGCTTCTTAAAAAGAGAACGCCGCTTTTGAAAATTGATGTCGATACATTCTCACTTACATTTGATTTTGGGGTATAAGCAACGTTTGACATTGCGCGATGAATAATAGTTTTATGAGTACCCGGTGCGGTAGGTTCTATTTCATACCTGTTCCTATAAAATTTTACCGCGAAATAAGTATTGTTTTTAGGTTTTATACTGTCAAAAACCCCGTCCCTCGGAAAATAAGAATTTCTGTTAATTTCCTGAACATACCTCAAATCGCTTACAAGTTTTACAGCCTCGTATTCCGCCGCAACGTTTGCGAAAATTTTGCCGCCCAAAAGCGCCGTCGCTACAAACAGCACAAGAATAATTCCGCAGGCGAACAGCGCCTCAACATACATGAAACCATTGCTTTTGCCGTTCATAGAAAATATTCTTCCAGTAAAAATATAGCTTTTTCTCCGTAAACAAACGCCACGGCCGAACCAAGCGACAAAAAAGGCGCAAACGGTATCCGCGCCTGTCTTTGCCGATATTTGGGAACAGCGACCGCAAAAATCATCGCCGTAAATACCGCCGCGTAAATTGCAAAAATCAACTTAACGCCGAGCCACAAACCCAAGCAAAAGATAAATTTTATATCCCCGCCGCCAACTCCGCCGTTGATTAATCTTAAAACAAAAAATATTCCCGAACACAAAAGCCCGCATAAAAACCCTTCCGATATATGCGGCACCAAACTTGAAGCAAATAAGTAAACAACGGCAAACAAAAGCGCAAAAACAATCAAAAATTTGTCGAAAACGAGCATATAACGATAATCCAAAACAGCCGCCACAATCAAAAAAGACACAAATGCCAGATAAACTACGCCAAATAAAAAAGACACTTTTTCCAAAAAGAGTAAAAGGAGCGATACCACTAAGCCCGCAAATACAAGCTTATACTCTTTTCGTAAAAGTGCCCATGAAAATTTCACATCACTTTCCATATTCACTTGCCGTTCTTCCGTCTAAAGTCGCCCTCGCCTCGCCGCTGTCGCTGTCATACGAGATGGCGTACTCGGTGGCGACAATCTTAACCACTTCAAAATCCTCCCCGCTCCTAATCCGACAATTACCTTTAGGCGGTTTCACATTTCGTATATCCGTTATATAATCATTTAAGTCCGCAACTTTTTGGGGAAGCGCTCCCTTATCCGCTTGATAAAGCATAACAGCCGCATCAATAGCCCGCAAATCGCTGAGCACTTTAGTGGTGTTCGCCACGGTAAACCCGCTTGAAATTCTGGGCACCGCAACAGTGGCGATAATTCCGATTATCGCGCAAACCATCAAGACCTCAAGCAAGGTAAACCCGCCCTCATCCCTGAGATTACGCAACAACCGTTTCATCTTTATCCCACCTCTTGCGCTATTTTTAGTAGCCTTTCGTGTATAATATCATAAAAACAAATCAAAAACAAGCTGTATACAAAAAAATAATTATGCGCCTACTCTCCAAATCTTTCACGCAAAAGCGTCAACGCTTCCTGTTGTATTTTCTTTAACGGCAGCGAGTGTTTCTTTGCTAAAACAGCGCAGTCTTCGTATTCAACCGATAAAGAAACGATTTCGCCGTCGTAAACGCTGACTTTTCCCCTTACTTCGCCGTATTTCGTGTCGATTTTAACTTCTCGTCTGGCGGCTTCCAAACGATGATCTATTTTTATAACCCTAAAACCTATACTTGTGGTCTCCTTAAAGAGTATCTTTACAATATTTTTTGCAAACGCAGAATCTATAAGCACGGAGAGTTTTAAGGCGGGACGATTTTTTTTCATATAGATTGAGGTCGTCCATACGTCGAGCGCTCCCGCTTTTAAGAGAGTGTCGAAGAGATAGCCGAAAATCTGCGGGTTCATGTCGTCTATGTTGGTTTCTATAATCTCATATTCGCCGCTGCCCATATCGTCGCATTCGCCAAAATAAACCCTAAGCACATTGGGAATGGGAAGCTCTCTTGTGCCTGCTCCATAAGCGATTTTTTGCGAACGGAAGTTTCTCGGCAAATCGTAAACGGGTTCCGCAAGCGCTCGTACGAACGCCGCGCCGGTGGGCGTGGTAAGCTCAACTTCTTCACGCCTTTGGTAATGAGGAATGTTTATGAGAAGTTCCGCAACGGCGGGAGCGGGAACAGGCATAAGTCCATGGGCGCATTTTACAAATCCGCCGCCGGTGTTTAGTGGCGACGAGTATATTTTCTCAATCCCGAAATATTGCAACGCTATGGCGGCGCCTACGATGTCCACAATGGAATCAACCGCGCCCACTTCGTGAAACGCCACTTCTTGAGGCGGTTTGCCATGCACTTTGCCTTCCGCTACGGCTAAAACCTCAAAGATTTTTACGCTTGTTTTCTTGACAAAATCGGATAGAGCGGAGGACTCTATCATATTTTTTATGGAAGAAAAAGTTCTGTGATGATGATGCTCGTGGTGATCGCGATCGTGTTCATGCTCGAAATGTTCGGCAAAGGAGCGCACGGAGCGTCCCGTTAAATTCGTGTCCATATGTACGGCTTTTATGCCGTTTCTGTCCGTTTCTTTTATATCAAGCGTATATTCGTCTTCGATCTGCAGTTTTCTCAGTTCTTCTTCCAAATGTTTTTGCGGCAAACCCGCTTGCAAAAACGCGCCCAAAAGCATATTGCCGCTTATCCCCGAAAATGCGTCAAGATAAATAGCTTTCATCATGTCACCTCATCTTATTTATTTTAGCCGCCAAAACTCCCGCGCCAAAACCGTTGTCGATATTTACCACGGAAGTTCCCGCGGCGCAACTGTTCAGCATGGACAAAAGCGCGGAGAGCCCGCGAAAAGAAGCGCCGTAACCCACGCTTGTAGGCACCGCTATGACCGGTTTATCGGTAAGCCCGCCCACAACGCTTGCAAGCGCGCCTTCCATTCCGGCTATAACTATAATAACATTGGCGTTTTGAATTTCTTCCAAATGGGAAAACAGCCGATGAATCCCTGCAACCCCGCAATCGTAACAGGTTTTCACATTCTGCCCCATAAGATACGCCGTAAGTCTCGCTTCTTCCGCAACGGGAATATCGCTTGTGCCCGCCGTCACCACCAAAATATAGCGACTTTTGTCAACATCGTTTAAGTTTCGCTCCAGATATACGATTCGCGCCGCTTCATCGTATTTTGCTTCCGGCGCGACATTTTTCACAGCCTCAAATTTTTCAGCGTTCGCTCTGGTCGCCATAACGGAACTGTTGCTCTTTTTTGATAACGCCGAAAAAATATCCGCAACCTGTGAAGGCGTTTTCCCCTCCGCGTAAATAACCTCCGGAAATCCCTGCCGAACTTCCCTGCCAAGGTCAACCTTCGCAAACCCCATCTCTTCCACTTCGTTCTCCCGAAGTTTGTGCAAAATTTCTTCGTCGGTAAAATTCCCCGCCTTATACTCGTGCAAAAAATTCCTTATTAATCCCTCGTTCATAGTTGTCCTCATTTCTGTCAAATTCTTACTTTTCTTTTTCGCTTTTTTTGTAAAAAAAGCGAAAAAGA
>JAFXOC010000496.1 GCA_017529085.1 Selenomonadaceae bacterium
GCACTACGCAATCTTCAATGAGCATATTGTAGAATACGCCCGCAACCGCAGACTTGAATTTGCCGACCGCAAAAGCATCGGTGTAGTTGGTGGTGAAGAGGAAAGCGTTGTTTTTGATGTTCTTCATGACGTTGTGACGGAAGATAACGTCATGTCCGCCGCCGCCGGTGATTTCGGAGGTCTTGCAACGGAACGGAACTTCGGTATCCTCATAAATATTGTCTTCGCCCAAGATATTTTCAATCCAAGCGGCGGTATGGCTGCCTAAAGTAATGCCACCGTGAGCGTGTTTGGTGTAGTTGTTGAACACCCAAGCGTCGCCGACGGGAGGACGTTTCTTCGCATCCGCGCCGATACCCGCGTTAAAGTTTACTGAGTCGTCGCCGCTGTCCATGTAGCAGTTCATAACCTTGTACTTCCTGCCGGTATAGTCGATAACGTCGCCGTTGTTAACGTCGTATGTGAGGAAATTAACATTGTTGACGGTAACGTCGTTACCTGTAATCATGCACATGTGGAGGGACGGGTTCTGCATTGTAACGCCCTCAATGTAGAGGTTGTCAACATGAGCGAGCATAACCGTTGTACTTCTCGCAACGTAAGCGTCTTTAAAGCTTCTGCCCTCTTTATCGAGCAGATACTCGGTTTGGGTTTTCGCCAAAATACCGTAATTTCTTACATCCGGTTCGCGGGATTTCTTTCCGTCTGCGCGAACTACGTTAGCGGCTTTATAGTAGTGACCTTTCGGGTGTTTCATCCAGCCGTTGCCGTCAATAACGCCCTCGCCCACAATGCGGAGGTTCTTGAAGTTGCGACCGTTTAACATACCGTTATAACGGTTGTTTTTCTGCATCTGGAAGCCGTTTAAGTCGTTGACGGAAAGAAGAGTTGCGCCCTTTTCGAGTTTGAGGGTCATATCGCCCTTCAAATGAACCGCGCCCGAAACGAAAGTTCCTGCGGGAATAACGAGCACGCCGTTTTTCGGAGTAGCGTCGATAGCTTTTTGAAGTTTATCTGTGATAACGGTTTTACCGTCGCCCACAGCGCCGAAATCCGTCAATTTTATGCTTTTAGGCACGGGAGTTGTCTTAACCTTTAAAGCCTGACTGTCCTTAGACTCTTTGCCGTCCTTGCCCACGGCGCAAACCGTAAAGGACTACTCGGTGGAAGGTTTTAATCCTTTGGCTTCAAAGCTGTGGTAAATGATTAAATCGCCGCAAAGCGCCGCATTCTTTGCCTTGAATTTCTCCATTGCATTGGTTCCCCAAGTGGAAACGGGCTTTTGCGTGGAGCCTATCTTCTTGCCGTTGCAATAAATGTTGTAATACTGCGCATCGTCGCCTTTTTCGGGACGATTCCAGCAAAGCCAAGTGCTGTCTTCATCCGTCGAAAGAGTCGGACTCTGTAACCCCGTAGGAGCCTGCGCCGCAAACACGCCGCTGGAAATCGCCATCAACACTGCACCCGTCAACGCCGCTATCTTCTTTTTCCCAAACATACTTTTTCCTCCCTGATTTAAGGTATTTACTTTCTTTTTCTCTTTTCTTTTTTGTAAAAAAGAAAAGAGAAAAAGAAAGTAACAAAGAAAAAGAGAAAAGAAAAAACTTTATCAAACTTTATTGTTTATCCGCGTTTCGTAGGCTTCCAATCACCCAAGAACGCCTCAACGGTATAATCCTTTGCTTGAGCGTCCGTGAGCTGACGGCGGTTCTTGCTTATTTTTGCGCCCTTGCCCGTGTTTTTATATTCAAACAATCTGTTGTCTTCGGGCTTAAACGTCGCAAATTTATTCTTCATGCTGTTCCATGCGTTGTCCTTCATGGTTACATCAATTTGACACTCTCTGAAAGTCGCGGCGGAATTGACTTCTCTCTTTTCGGAGGAAGGATGCCAAGGACGACCTAACATCACATAATGAGGAGAAGGAATATCGCCGGTTAAATGACACTTATAGAAAAGATACCCCTTATCCTGCGCAAGTGTGCTGGGAGCAGTCACATATCCCATGCCATGACTCTTGCCGTCCTCTTTAACGGCGCGGCTCAAGGATTTAATCTCGCAACCGTCGAACACAGCCGCTGAAGCTTGTCCGAAGATAAAGTCAACGTCGCCTTCAATGTAGCAATTTTTATAATATTGACGACCTGCGTTAGCGTAGAGAGTATCTTGTCTGCCTAAGAACCTGCAATTGTAGAAGCTGCTCATATCCGCTTCGTTGGTAAGCGCGAACGCTTGCACGCTGCCGCCGACACGTTTATCAACTCTGGCTTCTTCCGTTGGGAAATCGTTTGCAAAAGTTATATTTACCGCTTGGAAATTCGTGGCTTTCTTTGAAATCGTCACCGTGGCGCAATCCATTTTGTACTGCTTCTTTTTTAACGCCGCATCTTCGGGACGCACGGGAGTTCCTTCCGCATCGTCCCACACTATCGTGGTTGTCGCCGCATCTTTGCCGATAAGCAAAAGGTTGGGGACGTTTATCGTTACTTTTTCGCGATAAGTGCCGGGAGCAAGGCGAAGCGTTGCGCTTGTGGCTTTTTGCTGATCAAGAGCGGCAAGAGCGGATTTCAGCGTGGGATAAACCATAACGCCGCCTCTATTTGTGGCTTGACCTACGCTTGCGTCCACTTCCGCTGTAACAGCCGCCGCTTCAACATACGCCGGCATAGCGACTTCATAACTTGCCGCAAGAGGAGCGCCCATAAGCAAACTTGATATTACGAGCGCCCTTAATGAATTTCCCTTCATCTTGATAATTCCTCCTTGTTATATATGAAAATAAATACTGCCTACTCAAAAAAATACTTCATGCCCGTCTTTTTCCATTCCTTAACGGTAAAAAGCATGGCGGGCTGTTTTGTTACGCCGTTTGCCTCTTGCAACCTTCTTGCCGTATTTTCGCAATCTTCTCGGCTTTTGCCGTGAATCATGGTGTATAAATTATAATCCCATCCCGGCGCAGTCTTTCTGGTGTAACAATGAGAAACTTGCCTTTCCTCGCTCATGGATTTTGCAACTTCATCCGCCTTATCTTCGGAAATTTCCCACGCGCAAAGAACATTGGAGGTAAAACCGACGTTCCTGTGTTTTAACACAGCACCCATTTTTCGTATTGCGCCCGTTTCCTTTAACTTTAAGATTCTTCGCAGAAACTCCGTTTCCGTCATATCCGCAATCTTGGCAAGTTCCTTGTAAGGCTCGGCGACAAGCGGAAAATTTTCCTGCAACGCTCGTATAACCCGTTTATCCGCTTCGTCCACAGCAATCCCCCGCCTATAGCTTAAAAGCCACATTTATTTTATACTTCTTCGTCGCCTTTAAATTTAACACTTCCGTTACCCCGTCAAGAGCGCGAATTTTTTCGATTGTTTCCCTTTCAAAAGCCTCGTTCGGCGAATTCAGAGTGAACCATAGATTATACTCGCCTTCGCGCTCGTAGTTATGGGTAACGCCCGAATATTTGTTTATGAATGTCGCCACATTTTCCAAACA
>JAFXOC010000497.1 GCA_017529085.1 Selenomonadaceae bacterium
ACAACCTGCTTTATCCGTATTTCGTCGCCGTATAATGCGCTTGGTACGGATTCGGGCACTTCGATATGAAATTCAAGTCCCTTCTTCTTCGCCCTGCTTTCAACCATGTTCACAAGATCGTTTAGGAGGGAGCTTAATTCGTACTCGACGGGGATGATGTCGAGTTTGCCCGCTTCTATCTTTGAAAAATCAAGTATATCGTTTACAAGTCCCAAGAGATTTGCCGACGCTACCCGAATATTTTCGGCGTACTCCAAAATCTTTTCATCGTCGCATTCCCTTAAAATCATCTCGTCCATGCCAAGTATGGCGTTTATTGGTGTGCGAATCTCATGGCTCATGCTTGAAAGAAATTGGCTTTTCGCCACGTTTGCCTTTTCCGCTTCCTTCGCCTTTTCCTTTAAATCCGCCGCCGTCACGTTCAAAAAAGTTGCAAGCCGCGTCCCTAAGGGGATTATTTGATTTCCTGCGCTATATGGGCATGAACAGGTTTCAATGGCGTTGGGCACGGTTTTTGACTCGCCCTCGCGCATACCTAAAACCACCAAAGCGGTGTTTAGCACCCCGCCTTGTCCCTTGTATCTGTATAGTTCCGCCTGACCGTTTGATACCACGACTTGCGGGAAAAATCTGGTATAGTCGTCTATCTCTATTTGAGCGTTGTCTTTTAAGAAAAAGGCGCGGTTGCCGCACGCCACTATTGATATGGATTCCGGCGCAAAGCGGCGCATTTCTTCGCTTTCTGCCCAAGTTTCCTTTAGAATTTCCCGAACATGACCGTAACTTATATGGATTTTTTCCCCTTCATGCAAATTGCCGTTGAAATACAGCCTTTTGTCGTTGTCGTAACAAGGCGGGACTCTTCCCAGCAAAAGACCGTCGCGTTTTACCAAAAAGGGAAATTCGCAAATATTAAATAGAAACTTTTCGTCCGCCTTAACTCCAAGATAGCGTTCGTAAACCTCTACGGCCGGTATGTTGTCTATAGTCTCAACGCAAGTATCGGCGGGCATCTTTGTTATGGTAAACTCTCTTCCTAGGGGTTTCCAGCCTAAGAGGTAATCGCATTTTACAAAGAGATCGTCGCCTGTAAACACAGCCATAGCCATGCCCTCTTCTAAGACTTTTCCATTTGCTACGATAAATTGAGATGCGGTAACTTTCTTTTTTGCTTGTATGTCCGCCACTCCGGTAAGATTAAAAATATTGTCAATCTCCGCAGCTACGTCGAAAATTCCCGCTACGGCTCCGAAAATCGGTATATCTTCGCAATCTGCGGAGGCGTATTCGATAAACTTCGATACGTCTATCCCAACGCCGCCGTTTGTCACCATCTCTACGGCTTTTTTATTCTTTATACTCTTTAATTCCTCGTTTACGATGTTCCCGGCGGTCATAAAGCATTTGGGCGTATCGTCGTGGTACACGATTTCCACGTTGGACGATTCAAAAAAAATAACGCTCATGCGCACAAAAGGCACGCCGTCGTATTTTTGGGCAAAAAGAGTAAGACTCATGCCTATGGTCTTTGCCTTCGGCAAATATTTACAGACATAATCCACCATATCTTGAGCCGCATTAGTCCGCACGTCTCCGAATAAGAGCTTCACATACACGGTTTTGGCGTTCTTATACTGTTTAGAATTTCTTATTCTGTCCAAAAGTTCCCTAATATCGTCGTCAGGCGCAGTATAGGGCATCTCGTAAGTTCGCTGTTCCATTTTGTCCCTCGTCTCTTTCTTTCTTATGTAGGAGTTATTCGATATTTTTAATTGTTTTCCTTTATAAAAAATAAAAAAATCCAC
>JAFXOC010000498.1 GCA_017529085.1 Selenomonadaceae bacterium
CTCCTGCTGAAAAGGAACCGGAAAAGCCGAAGGATGAGGATCCTGCGCCTCCCGCTGAAAAGGAACCGGAAACGCCGAAGGATGAGGATCCTGCGCCTCCTGCTGAAAAAGAACCGGACAAGCCGAAGGATGAAGATCCAGCGCCTCCCGTCGAAAAGGAACCGGAAAAGCCGAAGGATAAAGATCCTGCGCCTCCTGCTGGTAAAAAAATTGAAGGCGATACCACAATTGAGGGAGATACCACAATAATTGAAGGCGATACCACAATTGAAGGAGATACCACAATAATTGAAGGCGATACCACAATAGTCGAGGGTGATACCACAATAGTTGAAGGTGATACCACAATAGTTGAAGGTGATACCACAATAGTTGAAGGTGATACCATAATTGGTGGCGATATCACAATTGAAGGCGATACCATAATTGGTGGCGGCCCCACAGTTGGTGGCGATATCACAATTGGTGGTCCCACAATTGGAGGCGATACCATAATTGGTGGTGGTCCCACAATTGGTGGCGATACCAAAATTGATGGCAGTGTCAAAATTGATGGTAGTGCCACAATTGATGGCAGTGCCAAATTTGATGGTAAAATCACAATTGATGACAGTACCACAATAAACGACAATACCACAATCAACAACGTCACCGAACAAACTATTAACAACACTACACAACAAACCATCAACAACACAACTAATCAACAAACTATTAACAAGACCGTCAACGAAACTGTTGTTAAGAACATTACAAACAACATTACAAGCGGTGGCGGTGGCGGCTGTGGTTCCGGCTTAAAGTTCGATATGCCTCATATCGATCAGAGCACTCAAACAACTTCAACTACTCACGCTCCCAATATAAATATTGAGAGTCCTGAAACTTCAAGTAAGGTGACGGGAAGCACGCCTATTTACGAGAGCCCGGATAGGTCAAGTCTTGGACTCTTTAATGATCCCGATCCTACGCCTTCCACTGCAAATTCTCGTGGTTTGTATATGTCAAAATCGAGCGTGGAGGATATTATTCCCCAGTCTTCGACAAATACCCCGCAATCTTTCGGTAGCGACTCAACTCGCATAAATCCTCTTGAGGCAGATCCGCAAACAGTTCAGAAACCTAAGAATCCGTTTGTTGACGATTCGCCGAGTGTCCTTGAAAAACTAAGACGTAATGGCTTGGAAACGGCGCTTTTTGCAGGGCTTATGGCAAAACGGGCGGCTAATTCCGCAAAGGATAAAGCGGAGGAAAATCAACGCGAACGTAGAGCCAAAGAAGAAAGGGAAAGAGAAGAACAAGAGCGTCAAAGACGCGAACAAAGAGAACGGGAACGTCAGGAACAGGAACGCAAAGAGCGGGAACGTCAGGAGAAAGAAAAACAAAAGCAACGTGAGCATGAACAGGGAGAACAGGTAGAGCAGGAAAACCAGAAGGAAGTTTCTGCGCAAAACTACCTGGTTGACGAATAAGGAGTGATTTTCCCGTGGAATTTGCAATTTGGATCTATAACGCTCTTGACGATGGTCAGGTAAAAAAACTTATGGGGGATAATTTGGATTTATCCGTTAGGTTTAACGAAAAATCACAAACTCCCCTGTCCCCTTTGGGGGATAAAAAGGAGGAACTGGCGCTTTTTGGCAGCGCGATTACCTTCGTAAATCCCATTATGGAATACAAACGAGTAAAAAGATCTAATTTTACTCGCATGCCATTTCTTGCGGGATATGAAACCCAAAGTTTAACGTCTTTTCCTAAAGAAGAGGAGTACGAAGAAATAGGCGTATCTACTCTTTTTGTTAAAGGTAGGCTCTATTATGCGGACAGCGCGGTAGCCGATACGTCAAAACTCATGAAATGGGCGGCCGAAAAAGCGGACGACAAGGGCAAAGGTTTTCGCACCGTAGCTTTTGCTTCTTGGCAAACTAAAAGCGGCAAAGACGCAAAGACCGTAAATTTTAGAAAAATTGTTCTACCAAAAGCCTTTGTGAGAAGTTATAAGGAAAACTATAACGACCAAGACGGCATGGGCGCCTTTGAAGCGGTGTTTCAACAGTCGATGTCGGAAATTACGCCTTGGAAAGACAATATCTATCAAGCAAAATAAAAAAAGTCCTATTGAAACTTAAGTTAACCTCTAAAAACTATTCAATTTCTTTGATGACTCACCGCCCCGAAGGGGCGGTGAGTCATCAAGAGTAGTTTTTTAGAGATGCTCTTAATTGCTTCAATAGGATTTTTTTGGATTTTTCAACGCTAAATTTTAAAATTTATATTTCTTTAGAATTTCTTGTAAGTCTGCGGCCAAATGAGCCAAGGAATCGCTAGCGTTAGCGATCTCATTAGAGGAAGCGGATTGTTGTTCTGAGGCTGCGGAAACGGTTTCCATCTCGGTGGAAACTTTGCCACCGCTTTCAGAGATTTGTTCAGATTTTTCTTTAATCTTACCGGCTTCCGCGGAAACGCCGGAGAGATCGTCGGTCATGCCGCGCACGCGACCGGCAACGTCTCCCGAGGATACGCGAATTTGATCGAATGTTTCGCGGAGCGCTTCAACGGAGCGAGTGCCGTCTTTAACAGCTTTACTGCCTTCGCGCATGGATTCAACCGCTTCATTGGTGTCGGACTGTATGAGATTGATAAGTCCCGTAATTTTTGACGCTGCGTTTTGGGATTCCTCGGCAAGTTTTCTAACCTCGTCCGCAACAACCGCAAATCCGCGACCATGTTCGCCGGCGCGAGCAGCCTCGATAGCGGCGTTGAGGGCGAGAAGGTTGGTCTGTTCGGAGATAGAAGAAATAGCTTCAACTATAGTGCCGATTTCTTCGGAGCTTTGACCTAGTTTATCAACGGTTTCGGCGGAATGGTTGACAATTTTTTCCAAACCCATAATTTTTTCAACGGAAGCTTCAATAGCGCGACTGCCAAGTTCTGCATTTTGCTCGGACTGGTTGGCATTCGCTGCAACGTCTTTTGATTCGGCCGTAAGTCGGTCGATTGCGGTAAGGCA
>JAFXOC010000499.1 GCA_017529085.1 Selenomonadaceae bacterium
CAGAAACTGCCGGGGTTTATTTTTTTGTGATCGCCCACTTGAGAAGTCCAAAGATAGCCGGAAGAAGAATTTTCGTCCTCTATCAGTTCAAAATTTACCTCCATCGCCGCGCCTTGTTGAGATTGAAAAATCATCTGCGCCAAATTGTCGTTGCCGAGTTTTTTGGACGCGGCTTGCATTGATACGGGGTAGGTCGAAACGGAACGCACCGTGGCTAAAAGACTGCCCGTTTCGGAAATATCAACGCCGTTTGGCGCAAGTTGTATTTTCATTCCCGGCTCAACCCGTTTCCCTTTTTCCACGGGGATATAGAGTACGCCCGTTAAGGCGTTGCTCTTAGCCGCGTTTACCCGCATTGTGCAAACCGTCATTCCCGCGGATAGCACAGAGCCTTCGGAAACGGTGATTTCGTCTATAATGCCGTCGTAGGGAGCCGCTATATATTCCATTGTTTCCTGCTGATAACGTTTGGAATCAAATTCGTAAACCTTATTCGTAGCGTCCCGCCTATCGGACGCCAATTCGGATTTGAACTGCGCCATTCTGACGGAGGCGGTTTCTCTCGCTTCGTTTATATGCGCTATACGTTGTCCCTTGACTACGTGCATACCCGGCGCAACGTAAAATTCGTCCAACGTGCCGCCGGTCAGGCTCGAAACTCTCATCACGCCGCCCGTGTCCATAATCAGCCCCATGCCGTCGGTTTTTACCGTAAAACTTCCGTATATCGACCAAATGACGACGGAAATCATAAGCACGCATACGGCTACAAGTCCCATCCAACTTATTGAATTTGTAATTGGGAGTATGGTGTCTAATTGTTCGGGCGAGCGCATTTTATCGAGGGCTTCTTTGCTAAAGAGAGATTCTTTGTTTTGCTTGCGCCGTACAGCTTCGCTTGTTTGGATGTCTGAATTATCGGTTTCCATCAATACTCTCCTCTTGCTCAATAACTCTTACCTTCATGCCGTCTTTTAAGCCTTCAAAATTACCCGTTACGACGGTTTCGCCCGCCGAAAGTCCGGAGACAATCTCCGCGTATGCGTCGTCCTTTGCGTCGGTTACGACTTTTCTGAGATGAATTACGCCGTCCTCGTCCACAACAAACACTTTATTGTAATCAATATCAACCATAGCGCTTAAGGGTACGGTTAAAACATTATCGATAATACCGAACTCCATGACGACTTTCGTGTACGTCATAGGCTCTAAAATACGGGCGGCGTTATCCACTTCCCAAACGGAGCGGCGAATGTCTGCCTTCTGGCTTAAATCCGGCGTGAGTTCTTTTAAAGTCGCGTGGATTTTTTGCTTGCGCCCCTGGTTTCCCGCGCCGTATTCCGTGCCATAGGCTTTCTCTATCGCCGCGCCCTCGTTAAAGGTAAGTGTGGCGGTATCGCCTATCTTTAAATCCTCTGCGCAGCTATTGGTAAAGTTCAGCGAAAATTTGAGCTTGTCGAAATCCCCTATCAAAGCCACGGGTGTCCCCGCTTGCACGTTCGAGCCGACGTGCTGATAAATGATTAAAACTTCGCCGTCTATGGGAGTTTTCACTTTAAGCCAGCTGTTTTGCACTTGATATTGAGCCAGTTGCGCCTGCGCGGCTTTTAATTTTTCCTGCGACGCAAAATAATTCGCCTCCGCTTCTCCGAATTTTTCCTGAGAAGTGGCGTTGTCTTTAAGAAGCTGCAACTGGCGCTGATAGGAGGCGTAACTTTGCGCCAATATCGCTTCTTCTTGGCTGACTTGGCTCATAGCTTGCTGAATTTTAAGTGGAATTTGTTCGTTTGTCATTGAAATTAAAACTTGGTCTTTAGTCACCTTGTCGTTCTTCTTGACCAACCAATTTACGATTCGTCCCTCCGTCAAAGCTACAGCGTCCGCCATATTGTCGCTTGTAAACCTTATGGTTTCGATTTCTATTTTGGGCGAAATATTTCGCATGGCGACTTTTGCAACGGGAACCGAGATGGTCCTCTCTTCCATGTGTTTGGCTATCTGTTTGGTGTCGCTGTAGTTAAGCCACGCGCCGTATATGATAAGAGATATGGCGAGAATTATGATGACGGCTACGCCCGTGAAAAAATATTTCTTCATATTTTGAATAACCTTTCAAGTTTAGTTCGAAAAAAAGAATTCTTTGTACAGTTCTATTTTCGTATGAAAAATTCCTTTTTTATGATTGCGAATTAGCGAGAAATTTTTTCGAAATTGCTTTTATGGCTGTAACTTCTTTATGAAGATAAAATTACGTTGCTATTAGAGATGAATAACTTAGAGAGCGTATTCGGCGGAAAAGAAGTTTACAAAGGAAAGGCTCCAAAAGATCATTCTCCACCGGATTATCCTATCCAAAAAAATATCTAACAAAAACAGATGCCCCCACCTCTAGGGTGGGGGCAACAGATTGCATACTTATTATTGTTTATTCACTCCTCTTGCTCTCCCCCCTCCCCCCTCTAGAAGGGGGCTTTGTTAGAGACAATGTAAAATTTTGGCTCAAAAGTGGAGGTTGTGGAGCCTCCCTCTTAGAGGGAGGGGGACCGCGAAGCGGTGGAAGGAGAGCCGTGAAGAGCACAATATTGATTGATTTATCTACAGTCTGAACGCAGAGCCGATGCCCTGCGTTATTTTTTATTGCCGCGTAAAATCGTAGTTTAGTGTACTGATATGACAATTTTAAAAATTTTTTGATATGACAATGGTGACAATAATTTTAATCGTTGATTTTTCCATCATTTTATCTTATAATTACAACGATCAAACGAGCATTAAACACTAGAAAGGCAGGCGAACTTATGGATAAAACGCTTAATCAAAACAACAAACAGTATCGCGATTCTGTCTTTCG
>JAFXOC010000500.1 GCA_017529085.1 Selenomonadaceae bacterium
AAGAAGCTTTGAAAAGTTTAAACAGATTCAAAGTGTAGACAAATCAATAAATATTGTGCTCTTCATGGCTCTCCCTCTGCCCTTCGGGCACCTCCCTCTGGGAGGGAGGCACTCGGATTGTTGCTTTTGAGCCAAAGTTTTACATCGCCTCTAACAAAGCCCCCTTCTTAGAGGGGGGAGGGGGGAGATTTTCGTGAATAACAATTTAAAGTTTTTTCTCTTTCTCTTTCTTTGCTTCTTTCTTTCTCTTTCTCTTTTTTACAAAAAAGAGAAAGAGAAAGAAAGAAGAAACTAACATCGAAAAGAAGTGAGACAGTGGAAGAGACAGACGAGCGAATAGTGGCTATGGAGGCGGGGCACGGAGACGATTGGCAGTATAGTTTGCGTCCTAGGAAGCTTGCTGAATATATAGGGCAGGATAAGGTTAAAGAGAATTTGAAAATTTTTTTAAAAGCGGCGTTGGCGCGTAAAGAAGCGCTTGACCATGTGCTTTTGTACGGACCGCCCGGACTTGGGAAAACCACCCTTGCCGCAATAATTGCAAACGAATTGGGAGTAAATTTTAGGGTAACGTCGGGACCCGCCATCGAGCGTTCGGGAGATTTGGCGGCGCTTCTTACAAATTTACAAGATAGGGACGTGCTCTTTATAGATGAGATACATAGATTGTCAAGAAGCGTTGAAGAAATTTTGTATTCGGCAATGGAGGATTTTGCACTTGATATTATTATAGGAAAGGGTCCGTCGGCAAGGTCGATTAGGTTGGACATTGCGCCTTTTACGCTTATCGGAGCAACCACAAAAGCGGGTTCTTTGTCGCCGCCGCTTAGGGATAGGTTCGGCGTTATCAGTCGGCTTGAATATTACGATACTAAAGCTCTTATGACGATAATTATAAGGGGCGCGGAGATTTTAGGCGTGCCTGTCGAAGAGGACGGAGCAAGGGAGATAGCGAAGCGTTCAAGAGGTACGCCTAGAATTGCCAATCGACTTTTGAAAAGGGTTCGCGATTTTGCTGAGGTTGAAGGAAATAATAACATAACCAAAGATATTGCGGATAAAGCGTTAAAAATGCTTGAAGTGGATGAGGCGGGGCTTGACCATACGGATAGGCGAATGCTCATCACTATGATAGAAAAGTTCGGAGGCGGTCCTGTCGGACTTGATACAATTGCCGCCGCCATAAGCGAAGCGACTGACACTATTGAAGACGTGTACGAGCCGTACCTTATTCAACTTGGGTTCATTTATCGAACGCCAAGAGGCAGGGTGGTGACGGAAGCGGGTTACGCGCATATGAAAATTCCTTACCCTACAGGTAATGCAGGTATTGAAAATATTAAGCTAAATTTTTGAGGTAAATATGAAACTATTGTTACATATATGTTGCGGACCTTGCGCTTGCTATCCCGTAAAGGTTTTAAGGGAAAGAGAAATTGATTTTGACTGCTATTTCTTTAACCCCAACATTCATCCATATATGGAATGGCAAAGACGATTAAAGGCGGCAAAAGAGTTTGCGGAACAGACGAATGTTACATTGATAACAGACGAACATTATATGTTGAGAAATTTTCTTCTAAAGGCAATGCAAGCGGAATCAGCGGGTGGCAGTCGTTGCGCGTTTTGCTACTCATGGAGGCTTAGCGAAGCCGCGCGGTATGCTAAAGAAAACGGCTACGACACATTTTCATCTACGCTTTTTTACAGTATTTATCAAAATCACGAGTTGATGAAAAAAATAGCCGAATACTTTGCGAAAAAAGAGGGCGTAGAATTTTACTACGAGGATTTCCGCAAAGGTTGGCAAGAAGGCATAGACGAGAGCATCGAACGAGGGCTGTATCGTCAACCCTATTGCGGCTGTATTTTTTCGGAGGAAGAGAGATACAGCAAAGAAATTCGTAAACGACGGCGGAAGGAAAACAAGGCGAAAAAATGCGCGAGACTTGAGGCTGAAATGAGGGGCAATATTGAAAATTAAAATTTTGGTTATGGTGTTGACATTAATGTTTGTCCAACTCGTTTACGCAAGCGACGCGCCGTCTTCGTGGCAACCGGAGCTTAGAATTGGCGTTATGTTTAAACTAAAAAACGCGACGGTGTTGCCTAATTTCGACTGCTTTTTTATGGCGGGGAATAAAAAAATCAAACTTAAAAAAGGCGAGGTTGTCGCGTTAGTTTTAAATAAATCTCATATTGAAATTAAGGGGCAAAAATTTGAAGGTAATCTTTGGGAAATACGCCCGGATGACCCTCGAAAGCTTAAAGATTTAGTTTTTCGCATAAACGGCAAATCGTATCGCGGCGGGTTGCGGCTTATTCGTAAAGGCGACGTTATGACGGCGATAAACGTAATTCCTGCAGAGGAATATTTACGGGGAGTAGTACCGGAGGAAATGCCGCCGCTTTGGGCAAAG
>JAFXOC010000501.1 GCA_017529085.1 Selenomonadaceae bacterium
GCCAAACAACGCCCGTGGGAAGAATCGTATTAACGCCTTTACCGGAACGAGTGGGCGCCATTAGGAGAATATGCTCCACGCCGTCATGCAACATAAGATGACCGTTTTTATATGGATTTAAACCTACCACTACACCGCCGTTCTTTGGAATAGGTTTTCCCGTTCCCGGAATTGGAATACGAGTAAACAACTTTTTCTGCCCTTCAAGCGCTTTTTTGCCATTTTTCCAAACCACATCGTCAAGACCCATTTTCCCTATTTCAGCCGCTTCCGCCCATCTTGCAGAACCGTGGCTTGTTTCCTGCTTCATTCCCTTAACAACAAGATAGGTAAAACCTGCCGCAAGCACAAAAGCAATATACGGATATTTTTTATAAGGTCCTAAAATCAGAGGAATAGCCTTTGCTATTTCCGGATCGTTACACCATGCGTAAAATGCAAACGGTTGATAAAATGGAATACCGAAAATCGTAAAACCCTGTCCTAAAATCGGGTTATAATCGCATTTTCCCGCCACTAAATATGTAATAATCCATTCTGTAATAAGCATTACGGGAGCAATTATACAAATGCCGTATTTCAAAACTTTTTGTTTATATTCTTTTTCTTCCGGCGAAATTTCAGCCATTGAAGATCCCCCCTTTAACTTAACGTCCTAGTTCGCACTTTAACATTCTCATGCAAATTATGCTTGTTCTGAACTTGATTTTTTTTCGGCTTAATTTCTTCTTGATTTTCTTTAACCGATTTATTTGTGCTTTTTTCCTGATTTGTTATCGACTTGCTTTTAATTTTATTTTTTGAATTTAAATTTTCATTTGCGGAATAAAACACATATTCCTTATAGTGAAAATCTCGCCCCGGTTCTATAGCGTTCGGCGAATAGTCGTTAATCGCATACAAAATATCATAGGTATATTTACCATCTTTTATAAGTTTTTCCGTAGCCATAATATCCATTTCCGGCAACGGATAATGAATATCTTTATAAATTGTTTGCAAAGTTAATAAATACTCATTGACTACATTATTTTGAATTTTATTCGGCGTGTAATTGTCGATAAAATCCCATCGTTTTATCATTTTTTGAGCGATATTTATGATTTCGTTACTGTATAATTTTAAAGAACTCACTCTCGAATCTTTGGCGTTTTGTTCTATAGCTTTTTTTATTTCTTCCATAGGACGATTTTGTTTTAAGAACACAACAGCCGTTTTACAATCTAAAAACCCTGCTTGCGGATTTGTATAAAATATTCCCTCCGTGGCGAATCCACGCCTTTTAGCATAATCCTTCATAAACGATCTACACCTGTCGTTTTTTTCGTTTATGATTCTAAATCTTTCATTGACCGCAGCAATGATTCTCTCTTCATAATTTTCTTTTATTCCCGCAAGTCTCGCCCGTGGAGAAAATTCAATAAGTACCGACTTTAATTCCAGAATATCAATGTCTTTGTACTGACTCATCAAACTTTCGCAAACATCAATATCCGTATCTCTTTCCGATAATCGCAACGCAAAAGACGGACATATCGAAATTCTGTCCGCCAGAGCTTTTATATATAAAAACTTAACGTCAATACCATGATGTTTTAATTCTTCGTATGAATGAATATCTTTAAACTTTTCGTCAAATTTTAACGAAGAGTAAATTATATTCATTTCATTTTCAATACTTTCCTTGGCGCACTCAACTACCCAATGGGCATATTCATCCGCAGATATTTCGGAATTATTTTCACGATTTATCGTGCTGCTTCTTTTCTTTATCGAATTTTCAATAGCCTTTATATCCTGATGCGACTCCAGTAATTCTTTAGCCACAATACAATCGTTTACAATCTCATAATTTTCACCGTAAACCTTTTCTTTTTGGGTATTTAACAATTCATCCATTTTTTTCATATAATCATCGGAAATAACTGCACTTTCTTTTTCTTGCGTGTTTTTTCCTATAACATCTTGCAAATCCAAAATCAACGATTCTATATATTGTTCTTTGTTTCTTCCCGGTTCGGTTGCAACAGGACTACAAGTTGTTAAAATTTCTCTTATAATCGGCTTTATGATTGTTTCAATATCATTATTCCAATTAAAGGAAATTTTGGGACTCGAACTTTCTTCAATATCTTTTTCATAAATTTTAATCAACATTTTATAAAATTTGGAAATTATTTTTAACTCGTCATGGTAAGATAAAATGTTTTTTTGAGAAGATAATAAATGTTTTTTGATAAAAGAACGGTAAATATCTATGGGATCTGTGTATTTTTTTTCAAGATCTATAGACATAATTTTATTGTATTGTTCCTGCGTTTCTTTTAATCCGTCTTTGATTTCGGCAATATAATCCGAATTAAGATTCGGCACGATAGAATTTTTGCTTATAATGAGTTCGATAAGATTTATGTCAAATCCCTCGTCAAAAAGCATTTTTAGCGCAATAGAACTATCCAAACGAATCCCGTAGGATTCTTTGGAATAGTCCTTATGTTCGTGCATGATTATGGATATATGCCGTTTGTAACTTTCTTGCGCCGACTGATACAATCCTGTCACCGGTCGATGATTTTTTGGATAATTTGCCGCTAAAATATTATCCAAATACTTTAAAACAATCTGTGGATTAGACTGTACCGCAACTTTGCCGTTTCTGATTTCGTCCGAAATATCCGTCAAAGTGTATCTCTTGTTCACGACAATATCCAAAATATTTTCTATATCTTTTATAAGGGGAGAATCATCCGCAAGATGTTTTTTCTTTTTTATTTGGTTTATCTCCTTTTCAAACATTTACTGCATCCCCTTACTTTGTTCTTCCAATTTCGTTACCCTATCTCTCAATTCCACAATAATATCTTCATCTCGGTTCATTCTTCTAGCCAAAATGAAAACAGCCAAAATTGCAAAACCTAAAACCAACTCACTCAAGCAAAAGACCTCCGATCTTTAGATAAATCCACTTCCGGAAGAGATAAGTTCCTATAATTCAACCAATGTTCATTGAAATTTTCGATACCATAATTATTTATAATTCGTTGTGCCATCTGATGATCCGCTTTATTCGTAGCGACATAAGCAAGCGTCAAAGGACAGGCTTCAAGGGCGAGGTCAAACAACCGACACCTTCCGGCGAAACAAAATAATATTGCCGTTTCATCTGCGCTTGGGCGATAATATAAATTTGCCGCTTATTCAACCCGAATTTTCCGTAATTTTCCATAGCCTGATCTTCAAGCGCTTTATCGTTTGGCAAAAAAATCTGACTGGGGCAGGATTCCAAAACGCACTCAAAAATCGGACTGTTTACAATATCCGAAACGGATTGCGTTGCAAAGACAACCGATGCGTTCGCTTTACGCAAAACCTTCAACCATTCTCGAATTTTTTGAACAAACAGTTCGTTGTCGAAAAATACCCAGCACTCATCCAGCACTATCATTGTCGGCGAACCGTCAAGACTTTGCTCTATCCGATGGAAAATATACATAAGCGCAGGTCCTACGATATGTTTTGTACTCATAAGTTTTTCCATCTCAAAAGACTGCCACGAAGTTATCGACAAATGATCTTCGTTGCTGTCAAAAATACCGCCGTAAGCTCCCTTTATCGTCAACGGTTCAAAGGCTTGACGAAGTTCCAAGTCCTGAACGGCGTTTACAAAGTTTGTCATACGCCGCAACCCGATTTGCTCATAACTGCCAAGCGTTGTCAAAGCGTCCCAAATCAATTTTTTATGAAGCGGTTTTACCTCAAAATTTTCCTGAACAAGATAATCCACCAACCAATCCTGCGCCCATTGTCTTTCTTTTTCATCGTCAACATAAGCAAGTGGCATAAAAGACAAACCGCCATCGCTTTCGTTTCCCAAATCAAAAAACTTCCCGCCGACTCCATAGGTAAGCTCCATACTGCTTGCACCTTTATCGAAAATTATAATTCTCGAATTTTTATATTTTCTAAAAGCCGCCGCCATAGTATTTAAGAGAACGGATTTACCTGCGCCGGTCGGACCCGCTATCAAAGTATGACCCACATCGCCTACATGAAGCGACAATCTAAAGGGCGTTCGTCCCGTAGTTTGAGTGTAAAGCAAAGGCGGACCCTGCAAATGTTTATTCCTTGGATTTCCTGCCCAAATATCGGAAATCGGCATCATGTGAATTAAATTTCCCGTGGAAATCAACGGTTTTCTCACAAATCTCCCTATATTGCCGGGAAATGTGCCAAAAAATGTGTCTACGCTATTTAAATCCTCTACCTTCGCTTTAATTCCCTTATTGATAAAGGTCGCTTCAATAGCTTGGGCAAATGTATCGGCTTGTATCGGATCTTCATTCATCACGACTACGCAGGAAGAATAAAAACCGTACCCCAAAACATCGGACTCCACCAAAGTTATGGCTTCCCTTGTTTCACCGTATTTCATAGCGGCGTTTTCATTTACGCTATCTTCAAGAACCGGCTGATTTAAAACCAATTCTTTCAGCATCGCCATAAGAGGTTTTTTCTTGCCGTACCAACCTTTTTTCTTTTCCTCAAGCGCGGCTAAACAATCCTGCTTCCCCAGACACACAAAGCGAGTAACCCAGCGATAAGAAAAATCCAACTGATTGATAGCGTCAAACATCCCGAAAAAAGTGTTGTTCACATAAGAAATGGGCGAAACTACTCTAATATGTTTTTTCCCCAATCTCGGTTCTAACCCGCCGTAAAAAGGCACATCACAAAGATAATGGTCGAGTATAAGCGGATGTGAAGGAACTCTTAAAGGTTTCGGATTATCCGATATACAACTGTGAAGATAAGTCACCAGTTCGTGACGGTTCAAAATCGCAGATGGAATACCTAATGTAGTCAGCAATGCTACAAGTTTATCTATCATCTGCGTAAAAGTTATGATATTGTCATCGGCTGAATGTTTCTTCTTCTTTTTACCTTCAACCACAAATTCCCGCAATCTACCCTCATTGTCGCTTGGTGGCATCCAATATGCCGTCATATAGTAATTAGACTCGAAATGGCTGCCACCCGAAAAGAATTGACGGCGTTCCAAGTCCATTGTTTCCGTTATTTTATCCGGAAAATAAACATCTTTGGGATATGCCGTGGAAGCGATTCTTTGAGCTTCAAAATAAAACACCCAACCGGAATCCATACTTTGAAAAGCTGTGGAAAGCTGTTGCGTTATAACCGCAAGTTGTTCTTTTACGGAACTTGCCAAGTCAGGTCCCCGATAACTCCATGTGCATTGCAAACTTCCGTCCTTATTTACCAAAAAAGCCGGAGCGGTATCTGGATTTACTTCTGACATCGTAAAAATACGACCCCAAGGCAGAACATATTTAAAATAATCTTTTTTTCGATTAAATCGATCCATTTTATACATATTCCAAACCTTCTTTCTGTTTCTTCAATTCCTCTTCCGTTTCAAAAGTCGCTCCGGAAGATACGCCGTCCGATACTTTCTTTGATTTCAAACTTGCTATAAGCTCTGCGTTAAACTGTTTCTTTTCCTCCAAGACATCCTGTACGACAACATGATGCA
>JAFXOC010000502.1 GCA_017529085.1 Selenomonadaceae bacterium
ACTCTCATATAGCGTAGGTTTTTCGGAAATCGGCAAATTTTCTTTCTCGAATTTGTCAACCTTGCACAAAACCGCTTCTTGCCACTCGTTTTGATATATCGCCGCAACGCCTTTGGGAAGTTTGGAAAGCTCCGCAATTTGTTTTTCCGACAACGCCATCGACGCTCCCGCCACCGCTCTGTCGCTTCCTTCCGGTAGCCTTAGTACGATTTTTGTGTTGGTATTTCTGATTGCCGCCGTGTCCAAAAGATTCGGGGCTTGATCTACTATAACAAAACCTTCGCCGAAAGTGCGGATTTCCGCAATCGCATTTGTTATCATTTCTACCGATTTTCCTTGAACATTGGCGGAACCTGCGCTTTGCTCCGTCGAAGTTTTTTGAGCAAATTATGCGCTTCTTCCAAAATCGTCAGATGCTTTAGATTTTCATTCATCCCGTTTCTGTTGGACATTCTGTATTCTTGAAGTTTTAATACCACAATGCCCATTATAAAGGCTTTTGTTTCCATTGAACCGATTCTGCTTAAATCAAGTATGGCGGATTCGTCAAAGAGTTTCGATAAATCCATCTCGGTTTTGGTAAACAAGCGACCGTTTATGCCGTTGGTCAAAGATTTCAAACGGGTAGAAAGCGAGCCTATATAGTTGCCTTTAACTTCGGCGGAATATTTTGACGCCTTTATAGTTTCATTCAGCGCGCTGTCAACGTCCGTAAAAGAAGGAAATTTGTTATCTCCCAAAATATTTATAGACGCGTCCATATCCCAACCTACTTTAACGTAGGCTTTTTCAATGGACTCTTTCAGCACGGACGGCATAGCCGCTTCCATAGGCCAGCACACGTTGAAAATTTCCACCAATCGGTCTATATGCTCAAGAACGTGTATTCCTTCGGGAAAAGCGAAGGGGTTTAGCTGTAAAATATCCCCGATACGAGGGTTTGTCCCAAAACATTGAACAGACGGAAATTCATTACGATATTCGCCCTTTGCAGGCTCTACTACCAAAAACGGAATTTTATGCTTTTTAGCTTCCGACAACAATTTATAGACCGTGTTGCTCTTTCCGGAGCCAGTCGAGCCTGTAATAAACGTATGCATCGTAAGGCTTTCAAGATCGAGTTTCACACGGGTGTCAGTTGTATCGCCCAAATGATAAATATTGCCTAAGTCTATTTCTTTTTTAGCTTCTTTGCTGGCGCCGCTTAAAACCTCTTGGGCAAATACCGCGTGTTCTATTACGGGCAAGCCCTTAACGGAATGATAGGGAAGCCCCATGTGAATGGTGAGTTCTTTTGTGCTGATAAGCACGGCGGGGCTTACGTCTGTATAGCGTTTGCCGTCAACGTATCTGAAACTTGGGTGAATAAAATTTTTGATATACGGAGATAAGCGTTTTAAATCCTCGTCAGCCGTCCAAGTGTTAATCGCGGAACACTCAATGCCGCTTTGAACGCCCGATACCACGGAGCGGTAAACATTAGCCGCAGACACGGTATCGGACGCGCCCTCGCCGATAAAATACGCCGCAAAGTTCCACATACCGAAACTTTCGCACTCTTCAATGCGCTTTAGTTGCTTTTCAAGCCGCTCAACGGTGGATTGAAGGCTTAAATTTCTGGCGTTTAAAGTTATTCCTTGAGATTTTCCCAATGTGTCGGATAGCGTTTTGGAAGTGGAAAAATTCACGGAATCGCTCACGCTGTAACTTTCACCGACACTTGTACCTTCGCCGTAACTTCTTCCTTTCGAATTTCCCGTGGAAGTCGATTGATTTTTGCCTATTGTTCGGCTTTCGTTAATCCCGTGGGAAAGCGTTCTGGATATGGTGTTTGAGTATGATTCCGAATAGCTTTCTCCGCTTTGAGTTTGTGTTGAATTGGTTGAACCCAAAACAGAACATACCAAACTTAGGGCTCTCACTTGCGGACTTTTGGATAATAGACGCATTGCCAGACCGCCCGATTTTCCGACTTTTCCCAAAACATTTAGACTGCCTTCCGTTTCTGTGATTGACGAACTTCTTCCGTGAGATATGCCTTTTGTTTCGCTACTGCCATCGGTACTCGTATATGTACTTCCATTTGTATCCGATACGCTCTCTCCTTTTGAAATGTTTGTCATCTGTGTGTCGGAAATTCCTATGTTCGTCGTCTTCCCGCTGTTTTTGCCATA
>JAFXOC010000503.1 GCA_017529085.1 Selenomonadaceae bacterium
GAGATCCTGTTTTAAAGAAGGTATGCGAGCCTGTAGGGCATATTGATAAAGCTTTGAGAAAAATGCTTGACGATATGGCGGAGACTATGAAGAAGGCGGATGGAGTGGGGCTTGCCGCGCCGCAGGTGGGCGAACCCATTAGAGCCGTTGTTATAGACGCAGGCGAAGGGCTTCACGAGCTTATAAATCCCGAGATAACTTTTAAGGAAGGCACGGTTAAGGATACGGAAGGATGCCTTTCGGTGCCTGAATATTACGGCGAAGTGCAGAGATTTGCGAGGGTTAAGGTAAAGTTTTTAAATAGGTGGGGAAAAAAGCAGCATTTGACGGCTGAAGGGCTTTTGGCGCGTTGTATTCAGCATGAGCTGGATCATTTGGAAGGAAAGCTTTTTATAGACGTTGCGGAAAATTTGAGGTTGCGTGAGGAGAACTCGAAATGAAAGACCTTCGCATTCTCTTTATGGGTACTCCCGATTTTGCCATTCCGTCTTTAAAAATGCTTACAGAAGAAACAAACGTGGTTGCGGTTGTGACTCAGCCTGATAAACCAAAAGGCAGAGGGCATAAGCTTATGCCGCCGCCCGTAAAGATTTTTGCAGAAGAAAAAAGTATTCTCGTATACCAACCTCAAAAGGTAAGAGAGCCGGAATTTATAGAGAAATTAAAGGAACTTGCGCCGGACGTTATAATAGTGGTGGCGTTCGGACAGATTTTACCCGAAGAAATTTTGAATTTCCCAAAATACGGCTGCGTTAATGTGCATGGTTCGTTGCTGCCTGCATATCGCGGCGCGGCGCCTATTGAGTGGAGCATTATAAACGGCGAGAAAAAGACCGGCGTTACTACAATGTTTATGGCGGCGGGGCTTGATACCGGCGATATGCTTTTAAAAGAAGAAGTCGAAATATCGGAAGACGAAACGGCGGATGAGCTAAGGGCTGTTTTAAGCGAAATCGGCGCGAAGGTTTTAAAGCAAACTCTGCTGAAAATGTTGTCCGGCGAATTAAAACGAGAAGTTCAGGACGATTCTAAGTCAAGTTACGCAAGTAGAATTGTAAAGGAAACGGGTTTAATTGACTGGGCTAAAAGCGCAGAGGAGATTCATAATCTTGTGAGAGGTTTAAATTCGACTTCGGTTGCGTATACAAATTTCAACGGCGAAATGTTTAAAATTTGGCGGACAAAATTGCTTGCGGACAGAAACGATGTACCTTCGGGCGATTTTGAAGTCGGAAGCATACTAAAAACCGATAATAACGGGATTTATGTTAAAACCGGCGACGGCGTTTTGCTGATAACGGAAGTTCAAACCCCGGGGAAAAAGAAAATGTCTGCAAAAGACTACTTAAGAGGTCACAGCATAACATTACCCGCAAAATTTAAAACTTATTAAAGTTTTTTTCTCTCTCTTTCTTTGCTTCTTTCTTTCTCTCTCTTTTTTTACAAAAAAAGAGAGAGAAAGAAAGAAGGAATTTACCACAAACTAAGGAGTGTGCGTTCATGGGAAAGAAGCGTCTTTTGTTGGGGCTTAATCTCTTGAGCGTCTTTTTTTTGTCTGTAGTGTTGTACGGCGTTTGGAAGATAAGCTTTTTGGGGTTAGCGGAAATAAATTCGAATTTGCCTAACGTGTTGGGCATAATTTTTGCGTTATTGTCGCTTGGTTCGGTTGGGCTGATTTTGCTTTTGTGCTTGGCAGTTAAGGGAATAACGCCAATTTTTTTTGAGAAA
>JAFXOC010000504.1 GCA_017529085.1 Selenomonadaceae bacterium
GCCGCCGCGGTAAAAAAATCCATCCCTGTAAAAACCGCCGAAACAATAGGCATGGCGCAGAGGGGCGGCAGCGTGTTCTCTCACGTTCGCTTGGGGAATAACGCTTCTCCGATGATACCGCCGAGAGGCGCAGATTTAATAATAGGATTTGAACCGGCTGAAGCCGCGCGGCATCTCATGTTTCTTAAAGACGAAGGAACAGTCGTAACCGCAACGGCTCCCGTATATCCGGTAAGCGCATTGACGGGTGGCGCGCCGTACGATGTTGCAGGCGTGATAGAATACTTGAAAACAAATGTAAAGCGACTGATTTTGGTGGATACGGAAAGACTGTTGGCTGAAATCGGAAATTCAAAGGTACTAAACACGCTTTTGTTGGGCGAGGCTATAAGAAGCGGCGCGCTAGGCTTGACAGCGGAAGATATTATGGCGGCAATGAAAGAATTGATTCCTGAAAAGTTATTTGATATAAACAAGAAAGCCTTAGTCGGATAACTATATTCCTTTTTAATTTTTGTTAAAGTTTTTTCTTTTCTCTTTTTCTTTGCTTCTTTCTTTTTCTCTTTTCTTTTTTTCAAAAAAGAAAAGAGAAAAAGAAAGAAGGAATTTGTTGACTACTACAAAGGAGTGTGACTTGTGGAAATTTCAAACGAGCAGCTGAAATTGGTCGATAAGCAGATAAAGAGATTGACAAGCGTAGGCAATTTTTACGGCAAAAAATTAAAAGAAGCGGGAGTTGAAGGCGTATCAAGCGCAGAGGAATTTAAAAGACTGCCATTTTCCGAAAAGCAGGATTTAAGGGACGCATATCCGTTAGGACTGATGGCGGTACCGGAGGAGGAAATCGTTCGTATTCATTCTTCGTCCGGCACAACGGGAACGCCCGTAATTATTCCATATACGAAAAAGGATGTGGAAGATTGGGCGAAGATGTTTTGCCGTTGCTACGAAATAGCGGGAGTTACCAACAAAGACCGCATACACATTACGCCGGGTTACGGGCTTTGGACTGCGGGAATAGGGTTTCAATTAGGCGCGGAACGATTGGGCGCAATGACTGTGCCGCTTGGTCCCGGAAATACCAACAAACAGCTTGATATGATGATGGATATGAAGACCACGGTTTTGACCGCCACAAGTTCTTACGCGTTGTTGTTGGCGGAAGAAATAGAAAAGCGGGGGATTAAAGACAAAATTCACCTAAAAAAAGGAATTATCGGTTCGGAGCGTTGGGGTCAGAAAATTCGCGACCGCATAAGAAAAGAGCTTGGCATTGAAATTTATGATATCTACGGGCTTACCGAAATTTACGGTCCCGGTATCGGCATAAGCTGCGATGAAGACGCGGGAATGCACATTTTCGACGATTACGTTTATCTCGAGATAATAGACCCCAAAACAGGCGAAACTTTACCCGATGGCGAATTCGGTGAAATTGTCCTCACAACTCTTGTAAAAGAAGGCGCTCCCCTTATTCGCTATCGCACCCACGACATTTCTCGCATCATCCCGGGTAATTGCGCTTGCGGCTCGAATTTCCCGCGTATAGACGTCATAAGCGGCAGAAGCGACGATATGATTAAGATTAAGGGCGTAAACGTATTTCCCAAACAAATCGAAGAAGTGCTTGAGAAATTCCCCGAAGTGTCGAGCGAATATCAAATTCGGCTCAGCCACTTGGATGGCAAAGATACAATGCGAATTTACGTTGAAACCAACGGCAGCGTAAATTTCTTGGAGCTTGCGAACAGAATTGCCGCCGCCGTAAAGAGCAAAATCGGCTTTACGCCGCTGGTGAAAATAGTTGAAATCGGCGTTCTTCCCAGAAGCGAAAAGAAGACGGCGCGAGTGTTTGACGAGAGATACGATTAAGATTGTTAGTTCCTACTTTCTTTCTCTCTTTTTTGAAAAAAAGAGAGAAAGAAAGTAGCAAAGAAAGAGAGAAAAAACTTTAACAATTGTTTTTTCAAATCATTGCAAGGAGGCGAATATATGAAAAGAAGCGTTAGACCCGGTATTATTTATCTTCTTATAGCTTTCATCCTTCTGCTTATCTTCATATATGCGCCTATTTTTGTTTTACGCGAAATTCGCACCGATGGGATGCGGTTTTTGACTAACGAGGATATTGAGCGAATTTGCAATATTCCCCACGGAACGCCGTTGTTTTCGATTGAAACAGACGAGATTTCAAGGCGATTGTTAAACGATTTAAGAATAGAAGAAGCCGTGGTGCGTCGGTCGCTTCCTTGTTACATTGATATTTCCGTAAAAGAAAGATTGCCCATAGCTACCATTGCGGCGGAAAATTGTTA
>JAFXOC010000505.1 GCA_017529085.1 Selenomonadaceae bacterium
ACCCGATAAGCCCAACGTCCGCCAAAAGTTTCAGCTCCAAAAAGAGAGTTTTCTCCTCTCCCTTTTCCCCAAACTCCGCAAAAGTAGGCGCGCGGTTCGCGGAATTTGCAAACTTCGCATTCCCTCTGCCACCTCTGCCGCCTTTTGCTATAACGTATTCCTTCCCGACCTCGGTCAAATCCGCCAATACGTCGCCCGTCGCGTCGTCTTTTACCACTGTCCCCGCAGGCACTTTTATAATTAGCGGCTCCGCATTTCTGCCGTATTGATTTTTCCTGTCCCCATGCTCACCGTTATCAGCTTTAAACTTTCTGTGGTACCGAAAATATTGCAGCGTATTCTCATTTTCATCGGCAACAAAGACAATATCGCCGCCCTTACCGCCGTCTCCGCCGGAAGGACCGCCTTTTGGCACAAACTTTTCCCTGCGAAACGCGCTCTTGCCGCTTCCGCCGTCTCCCGCTTTAACGTATATCTTAGCTCTGTCCAAAAATTCCATTTGCCGTTACCTCATCAATATATCTTTTGAGTTCTGTGGTCGATGAAAAAAACAATTCTTCACATGAATTTGCTATACTGACGCGCGAAATTTGACTGATTATATCGTATCCAATAACATTCATAGTTACGTTTTCGTCAAAAGTTATCCAAATATCCTGCTCTCCTAAATCTATGTTTCCAAATGCTAAGCTTTCTACATGAAGCCGATAAAATTTTGATGCCACTACGCCTACAAATCCACAAAGAAGTTTTTCTTCATGCCCCAACAATTCCTTTTCTGTCATATTTGAAGCAATATATGAAGCCCTAAAGCAAGAATATTTTGCGCCCGTATCATATACAGATCTTATAAATTTCAATTTTCCCCTGTTTAAAATGTTGCATTGGACAATGATACGATTATCTTTTAACTTCACGCTGTACACCCAGCAGTACACCACCTTCTTCATATTCGCCCATAATTATGCAAGTTTTGCCGCTGTTTGAAAGTTCGTCCGTAAGCTTGCAAAGTTCTTGAAACGAATCTTTGTCATAACTTATTGCATACAAATGACCTTTCATATCGTTTACATCCGTAAAATCAGTTAATATATACATACATCCGGGGTATTTTTCCTCGATTTCTTCAGGTCTTCTTATATCGGAATTTTTTATCATTTTTAACATATAAAATCCTCCAATAACGACATATA
The DNA here is from genome assembly GCA_017529085.1 of Selenomonadaceae bacterium. GTDB lineage: Bacteria > Bacillota > Negativicutes > Selenomonadales > Selenomonadaceae > RGIG9201. Next base: position 1,194 of record JAFXOC010000505.1, read on the forward strand.
TTTTATTTTACGTCTTTACATATCTTTCGCAATAAGCTTTATACTTATCCTGCGCCGAAAGGCAAGTATCCCTTAGATAGCCTTTTTCACTAAAATATTCTCTCAACCCTCTATAATAGTATTCCTTATGATTGGCGTCGTTGATAAAAGGAACAATATCGTTTCTGAGACATTCCTTAAACATAATCAATCGCCCAACCCTTCCGTTGCCGTCCCGAAATGGATGGATTTTTTCAAATTTGACGTGAAAATCCAACACATCGTCAAAAGAATGTTTTTCGATTGAATTATACTCTTTCAATAAGCTCCTTACAGCGTTTGCAACCTCTTTGGGCGGCGTGGTTTCCATGCCGCCCACCATATTGGGAACTTTTTTGTATTCTCCTACGTTAAACCATTCGATATCCGCATCCGACGTATTTGTTTTTAATATTCGGTGAAACTCTTTTATCATAGCTTCGCTTAAAACATCAGATAAGGTATCAAGCAAATAATCGAAGGCTCGAAAATGATTTGTGGTTTCGATAATATCGTCGCTTTTTATGACATCGTCCTTTTGGACCAATATGGTCTTTGTGGAAAAAAGGCTTTCCGTATGCTCTTTCTTTAGCTTGCTGCCTTCTATTCGGTTGCTGTTATACGCCATTTCAACCTGCGTGAAACAGTAAATGCCGTTCTTGTATTTATGGTTGCGTTCCTCGACTAGCTGCTTTGCAAGTTTTTGGACGGCGTTCATAATTACCTTCTACCCTCCAAAGGGTCGGGACCGTATATGTTGTCTCCCTCAACTCCTTTTGCGAGAAGAAGATATACGGAGATAAAAGCGCCTATTATGCTGACGTATGGAAGTACATGACCAACTACGGCGCAGACAAAAACAATAATCGCCAGTTTATTGTCTTTACTCAAATCTTTTAGACGACGAACGTCAAGCTTATATAAAAATACCGCCCCAATTATGTCTAAAGCAGAAGAAATGATAAGAAATTCGGGAGCCGACTCCCATAAAAGTTCGCTAACCACTTCAAAATCAAAACCGCCGATATTGACGTATGATTCAATATTAACATCAAGTGCTGCCTTAAGAATCATGTAGAGAAGGACATTAACAAACGTCACAACAAGCGAACGTTTAAGATACCGTAGGCGGTTGAGCCTGCTTGTCCCCGTCCAAAACATTTCCTTAATAGTTGTATCCGGCGCATAATGCATAACTATCCCTCCAATATCCGGCATTAAGCCGTTGCCTTTATGTAAATTTAGCATGAAACAATATCATTATAACACAATTATCTAAAAATGGAAATTATGATACCCTCAAAAAATTTTATTTCGCATTTATGTGTTTTTTATGATAGAATATCCAAAAATAATCAGAAAGAAGAGATTTTATGACGGAAGAAAAGTTCCACATTAAAAAGAGTTATTGGGTGTTATTGGTTTTCTTCTTGCTCATGCTTGCGCTAAACGCGCTGATGCCGCTTTACAGGGACGATTATCTGGCGGGGCTTATGTGGGGCACCAACGAGAGAATACATAATTTTGACGAAGCCATGCTTTCGCTTCTGCTTTATTACGAAATTCACGGCGGACGCTTCGTAAGCTTCTTTGTGCAGTTTGTCGCAATGCTTTACGATAAGATTTACTTTAATTTTATAAACGCCTTGATGTTTCCCGCTATGGTGGCGCTTCTCGTAATGCACGCAAGACGAACGTTAAAGGTTTTTGACGATTATAAACTAATCTTCGCCTCCGGCGCGTTTATGTGGCTTGGCTTAAGCCACTTCGGGGAAGTTGTGATCTGGCTCTGCGGCTCGGCTGTTTACCTTTGGACAGGAGTTTTCACCGCGCTCTTTTTGCTGCCGTATAATTTGGCTCTAAAGGGGGAATTCTTCAAATACCGCGCCGTAAACGCAAGTTTAATGCTAATACTGGGCTTTATCGCCGCCTGCTCCGTGGAAAATTTAACCGTTACGACGTCTCTTATAGCTGTCGCTGTTTGCTGTTACCTTGCAAAACGAAAAATGAGCGAATTTTATTTAACGGCGGGCGCAATAGGCTCCGTACTCGGTAGTTTTGCCATGATTTTTGCCCCCGGCAACTTCGTGCGCATAGAAGTCGACGAGGACAGGGGATTTTTATTCCATGTGCTGAACCTAATCCCCGCCAATTTAGAGATGATTTTATATTTGGTTCCGGTACTACTCTTTTTGATTTTGGCTTACCGCCTGCTAAAACAGGATTTGGCGGCAAAATCAAACATACCGAAACCAAATTCTACGTCCGTCAAGAAAAAACACTTTGTCTTGATTGCGTTGGCGATAATAACTTTAATAAGCTATGTCAGCAACCAATTTATGGCAATACTTCTATATAAAGCCATAACGCTAATCATTCTGACGCCTATAGGACTTACGGACGACAATACTTTAAGCCATCTGGAAAACACCTGTCTAGGCGCGGAAGAAGCGCTTATCTACATATTCGCCGTAGCTTTCATATACCTAAAATCCGTTGAGAACTTAGGCGCAACAAAAGCCGCTTCAAAATTTCCTCAAATTACCCTCAAAGATATTTTGAAAAATTATACCGAAGCGAAATTTGCCGCCGTCATGTTTGCGCTCTCAATGTTTAACAATCTTGTCATGATAGGCGCTCCGTCATTCCCCGGGCGCGCGCTCTTTTCTTCAAGCTGTATCTTTATCATAGGCGCGCTTTCCATTCTTACGGCAAAACCCGTATACGATAAGATCCTAAATCAACCCATAGGCAGCATACTTCGCCGCGGCTGCGCCGTATTAACCGGCGTTATAGCGCTTCTTACCCTTCTCGTCATGGCGGAAATCCACATTGAAGACGCTCAAAGGGTGGCAGTCATAAAACAGCAAGTGGACGCGGGAAAAACGAAAGTAGTCGTAACGAGAAGCAAGATTGACGAGCGAAAACGCGTGCTTCGCCACATCGCTTACGATGATTTTTCAA
>JAFXOC010000054.1 GCA_017529085.1 Selenomonadaceae bacterium
CGACAGACGCGCCGTCATCAAATCTTTTCTGTTCTGAAAGGCGTGAGAAAGGCAATCCGTCATATTCATTTTAAAAGGGACTATCTGAAAAGCGTCCGTTAACGTCAGTGGTTCGTTTCTGTCGATATTGATGTGGTTTCTAAGCGTAGTCAACGCCACTTCATAGGAATTTTCCGCTTTTATCAAGTTTTCCTTTGCATTGGACAATTCCACATCTGCGCGAATCGTGTCGATTTTCGCCTTGTTGCCCGCATTGTATAAATCCGTGGTGTTCTTTAAATGCGCTTCGTACTTGTTTACGGTTTCTCTTCTGACTTTCTCCGTTTCCTTTGCCGCGACGGCGTTGTAATACGCCTTGGTAACGTCGAATTTCAACTTCTCCCTTTGACGTTGAGTGGTTAAAACGGCAGACCTCACCCCTATTTCTCTCGATTCCAAATTTGCGTTATGCTTGCCGCCGTCGTAAATGCTGTATGTTGCGGTAAACCCTAGTCCCGCGCTTATGGCTCTCGCGCTGTCCGTGCTCTTGGAAATTCTGGGCGCCGCGCTTGCATTCACTTTCACCCGCTTATTTGCCTTTTGTTCTCTAAGCAGCGCTTCCGCCTTATCTTCGCCTTTTTGAGTAATGCGAAGTTCGGTGTTCTCCGTAAGCGCCATCTCAACCGCTTCGTTTAAGGAAAGGGAACGAGTTTCTCCCGTATTTCCCAACAATAACAACGGAACGCAAAGCGCGCTCAAAAATTTGTATCTCATAAAAATCCCCCCTAAAGAGCGAATGTAAACTTCAAATAAAACATTTGATATATAATACAATAAAAAATGGAAAATTTCATTAGAAAAAGATGAAAAATAAAATTTTTACGGATTGTAGACTTATTATTGTCATTCGCGTCTCATGCTCTCCCCCCTACCCCCTCTAGGAGGGGGCTTTGTTAGAGACAATGTAAAATTTTGGCTCAAAAGTGGAGGTTGTGGAGCCTCCCTCTTAGAGGGAGGGGGACCGCGAAGCGGTGGAAGGAGAGCCATGAAGAGCACAATATTTATTGATTTGTCTACAGTCTGAAAAATTTTTTCATAAAAATTTTTAAAAACCCCGAGCGTAATTTTTTAAATAGAGTATTGCCAAATTATGAAAAAAAGCTATAATGATAAATAAAGTGATATTTTTGAAGGAATTTTTTAATTCTATGTCGAAATTGTTTGCGCAGGGAATTTTTGTTTTTTGATAGGGGAGATTTTTTATGGATAAGCTGACAGTGGATGCTATACGAGTACTTTCCGCCGATGCGATTGAAAAGGCGAAATCCGGGCATCCGGGTCTTCCCTTGGGTGCAGCGTCGATGGCCTTTGAGCTATTTGCCCGTCATTTAAATCACAGCGCTAAAGATGCTGATTGGAAAAATCGCGATCGCTTTATTCTTTCCGCCGGTCATGGCTCTATGCTGCTTTATTCTCTACTGCATCTTTTCGGATACGGAATTACTCTGGACGATATAAAAAACTTCCGTCAGCTTGGCTCCGTTACTCCGGGACATCCCGAATACGGCGTAACGAGCGGAGTTGAAGCTACAACCGGGCCCTTAGGCGCAGGGCTTGGCATGGCTGTGGGTATGGCTATGGCGGAAGCGCATTTAGCAGCAAAATTTAACGTTGAAGGATACAATATAGTTGATCATTACACCTACGCTCTTTGCGGCGACGGTTGCATGATGGAAGGCATTTCCTCCGAAGCCTTGTCCCTTGCGGGTACTTTAGGACTTTCAAAACTTATAATACTTTACGACAGCAATAAAATTTCTATAGAAGGCAGCACGGATTTAACGTTTACGGAAGATGTGGCGGCGAGAGTTCGCGCATTCGGATTTCAAACTCTCGAAGTTAACGACGGCAACGACCTTAAAGCCATAGGCGACGCTATTGAGGCGGCAAAGGCGGATACGGAGCGCCCCTCCTTCATAACGGTTCGCACACAAATCGGTTACGGTTGCCCCAAAAAGCAAGGCAAGGCGTCTTCTCACGGCGAACCATTGGGCGAAGAGAATGTGCGCGAGTTAAAGGAATTTTTGGGTTGGAATCCCGACGAACATTTTGTTATTCCCCAAAAAGTTTACGATTATTGCGGCGAATTGGGCAAGCGTGGCGAAGATGCCCGCATTGCTTGGGAAAAGATGTTTGCCGAATACAGTGAAGAATTTCCCGATAAACGCGCCCTTTGGGACGAATACCACGGCGATATTGATATGGAAGCAATTTTAAACGATGCGGAAATATGGAAGCATCGCGATAAAGCCGCCGCTACTCGCAGCGTTTCCGGGGATATATTGCAGCGTATTAAAGAAATTGTTCCCAACCTAATGGGCGGCAGCGCCGATTTGGGCCCGTCCAATAAAACCGTTATGAAGGGCGCGGGGGATTTCTCAAGTACAGACCGTCTCGGCAGAAACATTCACTTCGGCGTTCGTGAAATGGCGATGGGAGCCGTGGCGAACGGGCTTATGCTCCACGGGGGAATTAGGAGCTACGTCGGCACTTTCTTTGTCTTCAGCGATTACCTGAAACCTATGGTGAGACTCGCCGCCATTATGAAACTGCCCATTACTTATGTTTTTACTCATGACAGTATAGGCGTCGGCGAAGACGGTCCCACCCACGAACCTATAGAACACCTTTCCATGTATAGAGCCATTCCAAATCTTGTGGTGTTCCGTCCCGCGGAAGAAGTCGAAACGGCGGTCGGTTGGCAGCTCGCCATGCAAAGCAAGACCAAACCTACGGTTTTGGTGCTGACTCGTCAAAACACTCCGCAAATTGAAGGCGCAAGTCGCGAAGCCATAAACGGCGCTTACGTAATATCTCCCGAAAGGGAAAAAATCGACGGTATCTTAATTGCAAGCGGTTCGGAAGTCGCGCTTGCCATAGATTCGCAAAAACTTTTATGGAAAAAAGGCGTAGACACGAGAGTCGTCAGTATGCCATCAATGGAAATTTTCTTGGCGAAAGATAAAGAGTATCGAGAGAAGATACTTCCAAGCAAAATTTTGGCGCGCGTTGTGATTGAAGCCGGGGCAAATTTTGGCTGGGGATGTTTTTCCGGAATAGAAGGCGTGGTTATCGCCATGGAGAGTTTCGGCGCTTCGGCTCCCGCAAATGTGCTGTTTAAGCATTTCGGCTTCACGAAAGAGCACATTACAGAGGTCATGACAAACCTTGTCGAAAGATTAAACTCAAATTGAACGAGGCATATATAGTATGAAGAAACTTTTTGGAGCATTTGTCGTTTTGTTGATGACGGTAACGTTTATTTCTGCCGCGAATGCGGCGCCGCGTCATTCAATCGACTTTTCGGGGAAGAAAATAATAAAACTCGCTGTTGTACCCTATGTAAACACTTCAGGCGAGACGGCTTCTTATGTGCTTGACTCGTTAAAGGCGGGCTATACGGATTATTACGCTAACGAAGGATTTAGGGTAATTCCGACCGAGGACATGGAAAAAGCTTTGGTACAATCCGAATACAACGAATTTGACAATATGCTGGCCACGGAGAGCGTGTTGAAAAACATTGCGGAAAAAACGAAGTCGGACATTGTAATAGCCATGGAAATCGACGAAATTGACACATTCAGAGAAGACGCGTTTCCAAAAGTAAAAATAACGGCTAAGGTGAAGCTGATTTACGAGATTTATAAAAAATCCGAAGATAAATTCTACCAATTTAAAATCGCCACATCTTACGACAACAAAGCGACGCTTGCGGACGTGGGTCCCAAACACGCGGTAAAGTCCGCGCTGGATAAGGCGCTTGATCGCGGCAACCATAGGGTTATTGAAATTATCAACAGGAAAGAAAAAAAGCAACAATAATTCATTTGCGTTTGATTCTGCTTCCTAACGCTTCGCGGCTGTCCCTCCTCTAAGAGGAGGGCTTTTTTTCTGTCTTTAATGTAGGCTCTCAAAAGCCCCCTCTTAGAGGGGGGTAGCGGGGAGAGTCTAAAAAATCACATTTTTTTTTCAGTAAAAAGGATTTTTTAAATTTTTGAGGAATATATTAACGTAGAAAATGAAAAATTTCATTTGTCAAGTTTTTTTTTAAAATTTTTTTTAAAAAAGAAGGAGAATTGAGAAGAAAAGCGAAAAATAGAGATTGTCACTTTTGAGTTTGGAGAGCAAAATGTCGCGGGAAATGGACGAATTTGTAAACGAGGTGCGAAGCGCTACCAATATTTTGACGGTGGTGTCTTCCTATGTCGCCATGAAAAAACAAGGCGCCAGTTATTTCGGATGTTGTCCTTTCCACAACGAGAAAACCCCGTCTTTTCATGTGGAGCCGGAGAAAGGTCTGTTTTATTGCTTCGGGTGCCATGTTGGGGGAGATGTTTTTAAGTTTCTGTCTTTAATAGAAAATATTACTTATTTTGAAGCGATAAAACTTGAGGCGGAACGCTTAAATATCAAGTTGCCGGAAAGAAAAAAAACGGCGCGGGAGATTGAGCGCGAAAAAATCGCCGAGGAGCTTTTAAACGCTAACGAACTTGCGAAAAAATTTTTCCACAGCGCTCTTATCAACACCGGATTTGGTAAGGTAGGGATGAGCTATCTTAAATCAAGGGGAATTACAAACGAGGTTGTCGAAAGTTTCTCGTTAGGCTTTGCGCCTGACGCTTGGGATAAGCTGACGGTAGCGTTTAAAAAACGCGGGATAAAAGAAGAAACTTTGTTAAAAGCGGGGCTTGCGACTAAGTCTAGGGATAAAAGCAGAGTTTTCGACAGATTTAGAAATAGAGTTATGATTCCCATAGCGGATATTCGGGGAAGAATAGTAGCTTTCGGCGGAAGGGCTATGGGCAGCGATAATCCCAAATATTTAAACACATCTGAAACGCCTGTTTTTAAAAAAGGCGAGATGTTGTTTAATCTGGACAGGGCCCATAAAGAGATACGAAAA
>JAFXOC010000055.1 GCA_017529085.1 Selenomonadaceae bacterium
CCAAAATAATCGGATATACCGTCTGCAATGGCGGTAGCGGCTTTTCTCACGCCCTCTTTTGAAGTGAGGAGTTTTTCTTCGTCTGGGTGTGATATAAAAGCGACTTCAATCAAAGTTGCGGGCATATCCGAATGTTTCACCACATAAAAGTTACAAGTTTGGGTGCCGCGGCTCATCGTGCCGAGCGCATCCACAATGTTCGCTCTCACCTTATCCGCAAGACTTCGAGACTCTTTGGAACCGGTAGCGAAATAATATCCGGTTGTGCCTCTTGCCGTGTTATTGGTAAAAGAGTCCATGTGAATTGAAAGGAAGATATCCACTTTCGCGTCGTTTACAATGTCTACTCTAGCCTGCAACTCTTCAACGGCAGTCGCTTTAGCCTTTTTTGGAGAAACTTCGACATCCGTTTCTCTCGTCATAACCACCGTTGCGCCCTCTTCTTCCAAAAGTTTTTTCAGTTCAAGGCTGATAGCGAGAGTCACCTCTTTTTCCATCGCGCCGGTAGGTCCCACAGCTCCCGCATCGCTGCCGCCGTGTCCCGGGTCAATACCGATTTTCTTGCCGTGAAGCCCCGTTAAGTTAGCGATTTCCCTGTCTAATTCGCTGTCCGGCACAGGTGTTAAATTTTCGTACTCGATATTTTTTTCATCATCTTTTTTCGCTTCGTCCTTGTTACTTGATTCTTTTTCCCGTTTTACCTCGGTGTTCTTCTTTTTGCCTGTATCGCTTTTCTTTTTATCGTCTGTATCAGTTTTCTTTATATCTGCTTTTTCATTTTTGTTCTTATCTGTTTTAGCCGCGACTGTTTTTTCGCCATCGCCTATATCTATAACCACCCGGTTAGGATTTGAGAGTGTAAAAGCGCTGTGATTCGATACCAAAACATTTATAACCACTCGAACGGTTTTCTTATCAAATTGGGCTACTTTTAAGTGATTTCCGAACTTACTTTTCACGTTGATATCCCGTTTTGCCGCAGAGGAAAGAACTGCATCCTTTATATCCACCACCAAGCGGACAGGGTCTTTTAAAACCATTTTCTTTATATTAACGGGTTTATCAGTGTCTATCACCACTCGAAGCCGATCGTTGTCCGTGCTAAATCTGACTCCCGTTACCGTTGCCGTATCTTTTGCGAAAGCTTCGCCGCTTACCGTAATTAAAACCAGAAACAAAAAGAAAAACGTCCGTGAAAGAAAGCGCAAAAAAACCACCCCAAAAATTTTACAAGTTACTCGTCTATTATCCACTTTTATGAAAAAAAAATCAAGGCTAAAATAGAAATTGAATAAAAATGTGTGATTGATAGTTCCCCTCCCTTTCGTGGCGGGGAACTATCACAACAACATTGATGTATACAAAAATACATCTATTCTAAATGTTGCAAGAGAAAAATGCCTGTTATATAATACCCGTGTTGAATAGATGGCGATATTTATCTCAAGCATAACATAAAAAAGCGGAAGATTAAAAATTGTTAAAGTTTTTTCTTTCTCTTTTTCTTGGTTACTTTCTTTTTCTCTTTCTTTTTTACAAAAAAGAAAG
>JAFXOC010000506.1 GCA_017529085.1 Selenomonadaceae bacterium
AAGCACCGCTCCAACAAAACAAACCAAAAGTATAGTTATATATAAAAACGTTTTTTTCTTTTTCAAGTAAGTACCTCTTTTTGTTGGGGCTTTTTTATTGGGGCGCTGCCCCAAACCCCGCAAGGGGTTTCACCCCTTGACCCGACCAAAGGGCGCAGCCCTCTGGACTCCTGGTTAATATTTTTTAGGCGTCGCCTTTTCAGATAAAGGCGACGCCTTCTTTCTTGTTCCGAATTTATTTATAAAAATTGCTTTTTAAAGTGGTTATAAAATTGACTTTTAAACTTAATCAAATAAATGATTTGCCACAACTATGGTTTCTTCCCTATCGGGACCCACCGATACTATGCCGATTTTCATGCCCGCCACTTCGGCGATTCTTTCCAAATACGCCTTAGCTTCTTCAGGAAGGTCTTCGTATTTGCGAACGCCCGAAATGCTTTGCTTCCAGCCTTTGAAAATCTCATACACGGGCTCGACTTCGGCAAGCGTCGTAAGACAAGCGGGAATTCCTTCGAGAAGCTTCCCGTTATGCTTATATCCGACGCAGAGTTTTATCTCGTCGAAATCGTCCAATATGTCAAGCCTTGTCACAGCCATATAGTCAATGCCCGAGAGCAACCCCGCGTATTTTACCACGCAAGCGTCAAGCCAGCCGGTGCGCCGAGGTCTGCCCGTCACCGTACCGTATTCGTGACCGGTTTCGCGAAGCTTATTCCCCATTTCCCCTAAATCCTCGGTAGGGAAAGGACCTTCGCCGACACGGGTGCAATAAGCCTTTACAACGCCCACAACTTTGTCAATCTTCTTAGGCGCAACCCCGGCGCCGGTTGTAACGCCGCCCGAAATGGGATGGCTTGCGGTAACGTAAGGATAAGTGCCAAACTCAACGTCAAGCATGGTTGCCTGCGCGCCCTCAAAAAGTATGCGGCGACCCTCGTCTATCTCATTGTTTATCATGGTAACGGTATCGACCACATAGGGGCGAAGCCTCTCTGCGTACCCTTGATACTCTTCAAGAACTTGTTCGTATTTCAAACCGTTCTTCTTATAGAGAGAAGTCAGCTCATGATTTTTATACTCAATCATAAACTTAAGTTTCTTTTTAAAGTTTGTTTCATCAAGCAGATCGCAAACCCTAATACCCATTCTGTTATCTCTGTCCATATAACATGGACCGATACCGTTATGAGTGGTGCCTATCTTATGCTTGCCGCGAAATTCTTCGGAGAGTTTATCCGCTTCAACATGATAAGGCATAACCACGTTAGCCCTGTCGCTCACCACGATGTTTGAGACGTCAACCCCCTGAGCGTGAAAAGCGTCAAGTTCTTGGAAAAACACCCGAGGATTAAAAGCGACCCCACTCGCGATAATATTATGAGTACCTTTATAAAGTATCCCCGAGGGCATGAGTCTAAGTTTATACTCCTTACCCCCTGCGCTTACCGTATGCCCCGCGTTGCTGCCGCCTTGGTATCTGACAACGCTCTGAGCTTGCTCCGCCAAATAATCAACAATCTTTCCCTTGCCTTCGTCTCCCCACTGGGTTCCTACAATCACAACCGTTGACATATACACATCACCTCTCTTGTCGGGGCTTCGCCCCAAACCCCACCAAAGGGCGCTGCCCTCTGGACTCCCGGCAGGACTTTGCAGCCCTGCACCCGCATTTATTTTTTATTTGTGAAACCAAATTTAAAGCCCAAACCTTTCAAATATCTCGTCAACGTGCCGCAAAAACCACTCATATTTAAAGCACTCGTCTATTTCTTCTTTCGAAAGGTACTTTCTTATATCTTCGTCTTCTTCTACAGACTTTTTAAAGTCAATTTTCTCCATCCAACGACGCATTGCGTTCCTTTGAACGTATTTGTAAGCGTCCTCTCTAAGTACGCCCTTGCTTACTATCGCAAGCATCAAACGCTGGCTGTAGATAAGTCCGCCGGTTTTGTTTAAATTCTCCATCATGGCGTCGGGGTATACGAGAAGCTTATCTATAACGTTTGTCAACTTATTCGCGCAGTAATCCACGTTAATGGTGCTGTCGGGAAGAATGACCCTCTCAACGCTTGAGTGGGAAATATCCCGCTCGTGCCAAAGCGTTATGTCCTCCATAGCCGCAACCGCGTTGCCTCTCACGAGTCTTGCCATACCGCTTATTCTCTCACAGGTAATGGGGTTCCTCTTATGCGGCATGGCGCTTGAGCCCTTTTGCCCGGGCGAGAAATATTCTTCGGCTTCCCTTATATCCGTTCTCTGGTGGTTTCTAATCTCAGTGGCTATCTTCTCAAAGGTGCTCGCAACAATCGCCAAAGTCGTCATGTATTCGGCGTGTCTGTCCCTTTGGATAACCTGCGTAGCGAGCGGCACAGGTGTCAGCCCTAACTTTTTGCACACAATTTCTTCTATTTTGGGATCTATATTCGAATAAGTCCCCACAGCTCCCGAGAGTTTCCCGACGGACACAATCTTTTTCGCCCGTTTTACTCTTTCGATGTCCCTCTCGACTTCCGCGCTCCATAACGCAAGTTTTAAGCCGAAAGTCATGGGCTCCGCGTGTATGCCGTGAGTTCTTCCGATACAGACCGTATGTTTAAACTCCTTGGCGCGTCTACGCAAAACTTCCCTTAACTTTTCCAAATCATCAAGTATAATCTTGGCGGAATCGCGCATCATCATACAGATGGCGGTATCCTTAACGTCGCTTGAGGTAAGCCCCTTATGCACATACTTGGAATCTTCGCCCACGTTTTCCGCCACGTTCGTCAAAAAGGCGATAATATCGTGATTGGTAACGGCTTCTATTTCAGCTATCCGCTTCACGTCAAACTTAGCCTTAGCCCGAACGTTCGCAGATACACCTTTCGGAACCTCGCCCAATTCCTCCATAGCCTCAAGCGCCGCCAACTCAACATTAAGTATCTGCTGCCACTCGTTCTCTATGGACCAGAGCTTCCCCATTTCTTCCCTTGTATATCTTTCTATCATATTTTTTCCTTTTCTTTCTTAGCTACTTTTCACAGGCGCGGCAACCTCCGCCGTTTAGACTCTCCCCCCGCCGCTTCGCGGCGACCCCCTCTGAGAAGGGGTCTTTTTTTGCCCCCCTCCTAGAGGGGGGTAGGGGGGGAGAGCCCGAAGGGGGGGAACGTCCCCTGAGAGAGGAACACCCCCAACTATTAACGTTTTTCTTTCTATTTACAAACTTTACTTCTTTATTATACCAACTTTTGCTTTATCTGTAAATGAATATACAAAAGAAAATTTTGCAATTAAATAGGAAATATTTACTATTTTTTCGCAAACGGAATATTTACCAGTATTGAATACTATAGGTTAGAATAACGAAACTTGGTATTCTTCACCGGATGACAAAGTTTCACATTCTTCCACCTCATAATTGGTAAGCAATGCTTCTATGACAGGTCGTCTGTTGCTTTCCTTTGCGCCGACATGGTAAAAATGTTCCCTCGTTACCTTATGGCAATTTCTCCAAATAGAAGCTATATACTCGTTCTTTCGATAATCATTATGATCCCAAGTAGACAACATAAAGTTTGCTTTACTTTCTAAAAGTGCATTATAAAGGGAAAGTTCCGATTGTTCGTCCCAACTATCGTAATAATCCACATGACGTCCTATATAAGGCGGGTCGCAGTAAATAAAATCGTCGCTCTTAGCCATAGCTATAGTATTTGCAAACGGTTGACAAACAAATTCCCACGAACGCATTTTTAGCAATAAGTAAATATGTTCCACTTGATTTACGATTTTGGTAATATACGCTTTTGAAAAACGAAACGGCTTGTGTCCGTAGGGAACGTTAAATTCATAGTCTTTATTAAATCTTATCATGCCGTTAAAACATGATCTATTTAAAAATAAAAAATCCAA
>JAFXOC010000507.1 GCA_017529085.1 Selenomonadaceae bacterium
AAAAAGAAAGTAACAAAGAAAAAAGAGAAAGAAAAAACTTTAATAAAATTTATTTTATATTTTCTTTAATAGCTCGTTTAGCTCATAGAGAGGAAGCCCAACCACATTAGAAAAAGAACCGTTTACATTTTTTATAAACCTTGCCGCTTTTCCTTGTACCGCATAGGCTCCGGCTTTGTCCATCGGCTCTTTTGTGGCTATATATGCATTAATTTCATCATCGGTCATTTCCCCAAAAGTTACTTCGGTTCTAACCGTTTTCACGTAAATCTTTTTTTCCTTCACAATACAAATTCCCGTCAAAACTTCATGAGTGCGCCCGGAAAAAGACTGCAACATACGCCTTGCGTCCCCTTCGTCTTTGGGTTTGCCATAAATTTTGCCGTCTAATACAACCACCGTATCCGCGCCAAGTACGGGATAATTGTTATTGTTATTTCCATTCGCCACAGCTAAGGCTTTACGTTTTGCATTCTCCGCCACAAGCTCCATGGGAGAATGTGCAGACCTTACTTCTTCAGCTTCGCTTACCTTTACGACAAATTCTTCGCCTATCTGTTCCAAAAGTTCACGCCTGCGAGGCGAAGCCGACGCTAATATGATCATACTTTCTCCCTATCAAACGGAACGGCGCTCATTATTAATTTTGGATTATTGTCGCTAATCCATCCGAGCGCCCATTCGTTATTCACCAGCAATACAGGATTGTCGTTTTTGTCATACACGAACATTCCCCTGTCTGCGCCTTTTAAATCAGCGGGCGTAACTGCTCTGCCGCCCTCGAATTTCAACCATCTTGCCACTTCAAAGGGCTGCATGGTAAGCACCAGATCCACATGATATTCGCTCTTTAAGCGATATTCCAATACTTCAAATTGTAACGTTCCGACCGTACCGACTATATAAGATTCGCTGCCTACGCCCGCCTGTCTAAAAAGCTGAATCGCGCCTTCTTGAGTCAGCTGCTCTATCCCCTTTACAAATTGTTTGCGTTTCATGGTGTCCTTAGCTTCCACTCTCGCAAATTTTTCCGGAGGAAAAACCGGAAAGGCTTCAAAAGCAAAATTCTCATTTACGGGACATAGTGTGTCGCCAATACCAAAAATCCCTGGGTCAAAGAGTCCCACAATATCGCCGGGGTACGCTTCGTCTATAATCTCCCTGTCCTGCGCCAAAAATTGTTGAGGTTGAGAGAGCCGCATAATTTTGTCGGAGGCGGGATGAAACACTTCCATATTGCGTTCAAACTTACCCGAGCATATACGGATAAAGGCGAGTCTATCGCGATGAGCTGGATTCATGTTCGCCTGTATCTTAAACACAAAGGCGGAAAACTTATCGCTATTCGGCAAAATCTCGCCAACACTTGAATTTCTCGGCTGAGGCGGCGGGGCTAATCTTAAATATTCCTCAAGAAAATTTCTTACCCCGAAATTCGTCATAGCCGAGCCAAAAAACATTGGCGTAAGTTCCCCTTTGGCTACTTTATCTAAGTTAAGTTCTTCGCCGGCTTCGTCCAATAAAGCTATATCCTCAAGCAGACTTTCGTATGAGGCTTCTCCGATCCTCTCCTTTAATTTATCGTCAAGAGCGAAAATTTCCGACTCTCTTTCTTCCTGTCCGTGAGTCGCGTCATCCGCAAAAAGTTCCGCCTGCTTTTTTATTCTATCGTAAACGCCTGTATAATTCCCCTCCGTACCTATCGGCCATACGAACGGATAAGAGCGAATACCTAAGACTTCCTCAATTTCGTCCATCAAATCAAGCGGTGCTTTTCC
>JAFXOC010000508.1 GCA_017529085.1 Selenomonadaceae bacterium
TCGTAAAGCGTCGCCTTGTGGGTAAAAATTACGGCGTTGCTGTTATCGCGGAAGGCGTTATCGAGAAGATTTCAGAAGAGGATTTCAAAGCGTTTGGCGATATAGTTTTAGACGAGCACGGTCATATTCGTTATAGCGAGCTTGACTTCGGGCAGATTTTGAAGCAGGCCGTTTTGCAGGAAATGAGAAAACTAGGTATCAATATCGCCATTGTTGATAAGGAAATCGGTTACGAGCTCCGTTGCACAGCGCCTATCGCTTATGATATCGACTATGCAAGAAATTTGGGGTATGAGGCAATGCAGTTCCTATTTAGAGGGGACAGCGGCGCGCTTATCACGATACAGGAAAATCAGGCAGTGCCTATGCGTTTTGAAGACATTCGCGATCCCGAAACCGGCAAGACAAAGGTTCGTAAGGTGAATATCCATTCCGTGCATTACAAGATTGCAAGAGGTTTCATGATGCGTATCGAAAAGGGAGATATGGACGATCCCGGTCTTGCAAACGCCTTTAAAATGGAGCTTGGAGATTTCCAGAACCGCTACGGATATTTGTTTGAAGGCGAAGAAGAGTAAAATTTTAGCAAATGTGATGATTTTAGCCTCTCTTTTTTTGAGAGGCTAAGTTTTTATATAAGTTGCTAAGAGGATTGCAGCGTGTGATGGTGATTGAAGGTGATGGTAGATTATGACCGCATTAAGACAAAATGTGATAGACTTGGTTGGACAAATGCCGGAAGACAAACTCTCTCAAATTTTCATGTATATTGTAAATATAGTGAAAGAAGACACGGACATTAGTAGGTCAACGACAGAAGACGCATCGTATTATTCGTTATTGCGGATGATAAAACCGATACCAAATTTAGATGAAGAAAAAGAATTAAATGAATACAGAATGGAAAGATATGAATTATGAAAGTGCTTATAGATACAAATGTTTTGTTGGATTTTTTAGCTAAAAGACAGGATTATTTCAAATTTGCCAATGATATAATAAATGCCTGTCGACTTAAGAAAATTACGGGATTTGTAGCGGCGCACTCGATTACGAATATATTTTACATCTTACGAAAAGAATATTCCATCGCAGAAAGAAAAACAATGCTGAAACACCTTTTGAATATTTTGAAAGTTATAAATTTAGATAGAGAAAAAATTTTAAACGCATTGGAAAACGAAAGTATTGATGATTTGGAGGACGCGTTGCAAGCGTGTTGCGCAGAAAATTATACATTGGATTATATTATAGCTCGTGATTTAATGGGGTTTCCCAACGTAAGTATCTCTGTGATTTCTTCTGAAGAATTTTGTAATCTTATTGCAGAGGAAGATTAAATAAAAAAGCCGTTATCCAAATTCTTGCGGATAACGGCTTTCTTTATGCGCTTGTTGTTTCAATACTTCTTGCGGCTTTTTGTGTGCTGTAAAATTTAAGTGTGAAGATTAGGGCGATAATTCCCACGTATACGAAAAATGCGCCGATTTCGCGGGTTAGATCCGTAAGAGTCGCTCCTCGCATTATTATATCTCGGACAAAGTGAAATTCCCATGTTAAGGGAAAAACATGAGAAAGAGTCACTACCCAATCGGAAAGATGGGTGAGAGGACTTGTAACGCCGCCTAAGATAAAACCGCCCGGGATAAAAAGTATCATTCGGCTAGACGCTATGCCGGGGTTTGCGGCATTCCAACCAAATAAAAGAGATAGCGTGCCTACGACAAACACATAGAAAAACTGTATAAATATGAAAGAAAATAGTTCGCCGGAAAAAACCATATCTCCCCAAATGCGAAGAATAGCCATACCAACCATGAAAGAAGTTAGAAGGCTAAATCCGTAAGGCAAGAGTCTAAGGAGTAAATCCCAAGGCGCGCCGTTTTTTAATATGCCCTCAAGTTCGCCCGTCATGCGAAGGCGCGGCACCATGCCTATTGTGGCGAATACGAAAAACATACTGCCGAAGAAGAATAAAAAGCCTTCGGTTTGCGCATTTTCCGTAGAGCCTACGGGATTAAACAAATTGCGGTCGCGAAGACTTAACCCGCCGCCTGTATTTTCGCCTGAAATCATTGAGTTTTCCGTGGCGATAATCTCGTTTAACGCCTGTTTCATGTCGGCGGTAAGAGCCGTGTTGGTGTTGTCGTAAAAAACGCCTATCGGAGCTATTGCTCCCGTGTATACGTTCTTTTCAAGTTCCGGGGGCAAATATACAACAGCCGCAGCCTTATCGCGATAAAAAAAGCTTTCGGGTTCCACGGAATGATTGAAAATAGCCGTAACTTTTATATATTGTGAAGAATTCATGTCGTCTATGATTTGACGGCTGTAATGGCTGTTGTCGAGGTCTATGACGACTACGGGGGTATCTTTGGCGAAATTTCCGCCTAAGAGTACGGAAAGCACAACGGTTACAATCATGGCGACCATAAGGCAGACTTTTTCGTAAGGCATTCCATGTCCCGAAAAGAGAAATCCCAGCTCACTTTTGATTGAGTCCATTGTTATCAACCCCAATCGTCATACCGGGAATAACTCCGTCGGTGGGTTCCACATAAATTCTCGCTCTGAAACTTGATAAATCCGCCTGACCTTTTTCGCGCGTCTGACGAAGGTCTGCAAATCCGGGAGCTTTTGAGAGCACCCGAATAACGCCGAGCACAGTTAAACCTCCCGCTACAGTTTTTCCTGTTACCGTGTAGCCTTCTTTTAATTTTGCCGCCTGTTCCTCGCTTATGTATATATCGTAATACATCCTGTCGCTTTCAAGAATAATAGCGGGTACTGAAGGCGCTACCATTTCGCCCTCTTTTTGAAGTATGCTTAAAATCTTTCCGTCTTCCGGTGCGCGAAGTAAGAGACGATCTTTAGCGACTTCCAGTTCTTTTAATTGCACTTCCTTTTGGGTGCGTTGACTCCGTAAAGCTGCAATATCGTTACTCATGTTTTCGGTTCGTTTGCGCTCTTCTACAATAGTCGGCAGAGTCTCACCTTGAGATGCGCCGGCTAAAAGTCTGGCTAGATTTTCCTCTTGCTGCATGACGTTTGCTCTTGCAACGTCTAAAGCCATTACAGCGTCGTCAACTGCGGACATGGCTATTGCGCCCGAAGCGAAAAGTTCGTTCTTTCTGGCATAATCTATCTCACGGTTTTTTAAGGTGGCTCTTGCGGAATTGAGCGCCGCCCTTTGCTGGTCTATCTGCCTTGAACTTTGCACTTCCTGCGTGTCTACGTGAAAATGACTGATGTCTTTAGACGTTTCGAGTGATTTAATCTGAGCGTCGAGGGCTTCTATCTCGGCTTTTAATTTTTCGATCGAAAGATTGGTATCTGTCGGGTCAAGCGCCATTAAAACATCGCCTTTTTTGACGTAATCCCCTTCCCGTACGTTCTCTTTTAAAAGACGACCTTTTACAGAATCAAAAGAAATTTTAACTTCTTCCGCCGTTAAAATTCCCTCTTTTTTTTCGCGACCTTGTACAACTGCGTCGTTTCCCGTATACATTAGGGTTAATCCCGCAATGATAAAGAGGGCGATGAAAAACAAACCTACCTTTTTAGCCTTTTCCTGTGGTGACATAAAAACTCCTTTTAAAACATCCCCTGCTTTGCGTAAAAAACTGCCGGCCAAAAGGGGTATTGCCCGATTACCCTAGGTAACTTCACATATTTTAAAATTTTTTTTGAATTTTTGCAAGGAGATTTTCTAAGGGAAATTAGCATTTTATGAAATTTTTATAAGAAATTTAGTCCGTAACTCTTGAAATTCATTGACACGACCATTTTTACATGATACAATGAACAGACTGTATAGCGAAAATTACGGGTGAACTGCGCGAAAAACGGGAATGAGAACATTTCCCGTTTTTCGTTGTTCGGTTTTTATTATTTAAGGGGTGAAGGATTAGATGTTCCGTCCTGTATCTGTCGGTAAACGCAAACGTTACAGCTATGCGCGCATCAAGGAAGTTATGGAGATGCCGCATCTTTTGGACATTCAGAGAAATTCTTACAAATGGTTTTTAGACGTGGGATTATCGGAGATTTTCAAGGACATTTCGCCTATCACCGATTTTACGGGAAACTTGGTGCTTACCTTTGAGAGTTTTTCCTTGGGCGAACCCAAATACTCCCTTGCCGAGTCTAAAGAAAGAGACGTAACTTATTCCGCGCCTCTTCGCGTCAATGTACGTCTTTATAATAAGGAGACAGGCGAGATTAAAGAGCAGGAAGTCTTCATGGGAGATTTTCCTCTTATGACCGATACCGGTACGTTCATTATAAACGGCGCGGAGCGCGTTATCGTCAGCCAGCTCGTGCGTTCTCCCGGTGCATATTATGGAGAGACAATAGACACCGCGGGCAAACGTCTTTATAATGCGACTGTTATTCCTAATCGCGGCGCTTGGATAGAGCTTGAAACGGATGCGGACGGCATTATCTCCGTGCGCATTGATCGTACTCGCAAAATGCCGGTAACGTATTTTCTCCGCGCGCTTGGCATAAGTTCCAACAGTGAAATATCTTCTCTTTTTGGGGACGATCCCAGAATTGTTCTTACGATGGAGCATGACGGCGATGTTTCCACAAAGGAAGCGGCTCTTCTTGAAATCTATCGTCGTCTGCGTCCCGGTGAGCCGCCTACGATAGATAATGCGCAGCAGATGATAAACTCTCTCTTTTTCGACCCGAAGCGTTATGATTTAGCGACGGTAGGGCGTTACAAGCTTACAAAGAAGCTGGGGTGGAAGCGCCGTATCTTGGGAAAAGTATTGGCGGAACCTATTATAGATAAGTCTACGGGGGAAGTGCTTATCCCTTCCGGCGAAGTTGTAACTGACCAGATGCTTGACGCAATTGATGTAGAAATGGAGCGGAACGCGTTCGGCGAAGGCAAGATAATTGAAGTTTATCTAAGGAAAGAAGACGAGTCTAAGGTTAAAATTCTCTGCTCGCCAACTCTTGACATTCACGATCGCACAATTACGATAAACGATATAGTGGCGTCCATAAGTTACCTCTTGGGGTTAATGGAAGGCTACGGATATACCGACGACATTGACCATTTGGGCAATCGTCGCGTTCGCGCCGTTGGTGAGCTCTTACAAAATCAGTTCAGAATAGGTTTATCGCGTATGGAACGCGTTGTAAGAGAGCGTATGACCATTCAGGACGTGGACGTTATAACGCCTCAAGCTCTCATAAACATTCGCCCGGTTGTGGCGGCGATGAAAGAGTTCTTTGGTTCGTCACAGCTCTCGCAGTTTATGGATCAACATAATCCACTATCGGAGCTTACGCATAAGCGCCGCTTGTCTGCGCTTGGTCCGGGTGGTCTTTCTCGTGAACGCGCGGGGTTTGAAGTGCGCGACGTGCATAATTCCCATTACGGCAGAATGTGTCCCGTTGAATCCCCTGAAGGTCCTAATATCGGTCTTATCGGTTCGCTTGCAAACTACGCTCGCGTCAATCAATTCGGCTTTATGGAGACGCCTTATCGTAGGGTTGACAAAAAGACGCAGAGAGTAACGGACGAGTGCCGCTATTTAACTGCCGACGAAGAGGACGAACACGTCATTGCGCAAGCTAACGAACCGCTTGATGAAAACGATTGGTTCGTAAACGAGAGGGTTACTGCGAGGAAGAATGAAGAAACTACTCTGGTGCGCCGCGAAAATGTCGATTACATGGACGTTTCGCCGCGTCAGGTCTTTTCGATTGCAACCGCGATGATTCCCTTCCTTGAAAACGACGACGCCAACCGCGCGCTTATGGGAGCGAATATGCAGCGTCAGGCTGTTCCTCTTTTAA
>JAFXOC010000509.1 GCA_017529085.1 Selenomonadaceae bacterium
GTCTCGCAAAATATTTTTAGCGCGAATCTTAAAGCGTTGTGTTAGCGAATTTGCAGACTGTACCATTGACGATATAATGGGTAAGTATATTGAAGATAAAGTTGAAGTTGGCGCAGTCCCCATTGCTCCCGATAAAACCAATGCTGTAAAGAAAATCGACGGCGATAATATCGAATACAAAACGCTGACGGAGGGCGAAACTACTTTCGATATTCGCTTCACGGCTTACGCTCCTACGACTGGCGAGCCGATAAAACTTATAATCAACATAGAGGCGCAACGAAAAGTAAAACCCGGGTATTCGCTGATAAAACGGGCGATATTTCACGGCAGTCGTCTTATGTCGTCGGAGTATAATGTTGAGTTCGTAGAGCCTAACTTTGACGATATTAAGAAGGTTATTAGTATATGGATATGTATGAGTTCGCCGAACGTAATGGATAGCGGGATTACGGATTATAGTTTTGCCGAAAAGCTGACCATAGGCGATATTAGGAATACCAAAGAAAACTATGACTTAATGCAGATAGTGATGGTGTATATCGGCAAAGACTCCACTCTTATTGAGGACGAACTTTTGAAACTTTTGCATTTGGTATTTCGGGCGAAATTAAACGCTGCCGAGAAGAAGGATAAGTTAAAGACTGATTATGATATTGAAACGGATAACGAGGCGTTGAAGGAGGTTAATGTTATGTGTAACTTAGGCGAGGGGTTAGTTGAAGAGACAAGAGAAGAAACTTGGGAAGAAGCGACTTTAACTCATTTAAAGAATATAATGGAGGCTATGGGCGTTAGTCTTGAAAAAGCTATGGATATTCTTAAAGTGCCCGTCGATTCTCGTTCGATGTATGCTTCGATGATAAGCTAACAGTCAGCTTATGAAATTAAATCAAAATTTATCAAAATGCGCGAACCGGTAAAATTAAGTCTTGCAGAAAATCCTAAAAAATTAAAATTGTTGCACTAAAAATAGCCTTTATATGCTTGAAGTTAAGTGTATAAAGGCTAAAGAAAAAATACGCTAAACACTCTCGAATTGTTAATCAGAATGTCACCGGTTCGAGTTTGGTTCGGGGAGCTATTTGAAATTTATGCCTTTCGAGATTTCGGAGGGCTTTTTTGGTGTGTAAATTTAATCAAAAATATACATAAAACTAAGGTGGATACGCTTTAATGGGGTTTATTAAAACAGGCTAAATTTCCTTTATTAAATTTTCGCAGGATTTTTCAATTTTTTGTCGAATAAGTTTCAGAACGAAAGGAAGTAGAAATTTCTAATGAGATTTGCAACTAAAGAAATCACTCTTGCGGCGTTGTTTGTGGCGTTTATCGCTATAGGCGCATATATCAAAATACCATTCGGAAGTTATGTGTATACGCTCCAATTTTTCTTTACGCTTATGGCCGGACTTGTCTTAGGCGCAAAACTCGGAGCGTTTGCCGTATTGGTATACGTACTGATGGGGCTTGTTGGGATTCCGGTTTTTACTTCCGGAGGCGGACCGCAATATGTGTTAAACCCAACTTTCGGATATTTGATAGGATTTATAATTCAAGCTTATGTTGGGGGTAAATTTTCCAGGAATATAAAAATTCCAAATTTTAAAAAATTATTTGCCGTAAATTTAATTGGTCTGGTTATAGTCTATGTTCTCGGCATAAGTTGGTTTTACGCAGCTTCAAATTATATTTTAAATACCCCTATATCGGCGTGGGCGGCGATATTTTACTGCGGAATAGTACAAATACCGCCTGATTTGTTGCTTGCAGCTGCGGCGGCTAGAATTGGATTGAAACTCTATCGCGCCGGTTTTTGGATTTGATTTTGGAAGAAGGACAATAAGATGAGTGAAATGACATCATGGCAGGAACGGGATGTAGAGCATATATGGCATCCTTGCTCGCAAATGAAAGATTATGAAACACTGCCGCCTATTGTTGTCGATCATGGAAAAGGCGTATGGCTTTATGATATAACCGGAAAAAAATATCTTGATATCATCAGTTCTTGGTGGGCAAATTTATTGGGGCATTCAAACGAAAAGATTAATGAAGCTATAAAGGAGCAGCTTGATAAACTAGAACACGTTATATTTGCAAATTTCACACATAAGCCCGCTATAACGCTCGCTGAAAAATTGGTGGAGATACTGCCTAAAGGCTTAAACAAAATTCACTTTAACGACAATGGTTCCGCCGCTATTGAATGCGCGCTTAAAATGTGCTTTCAGTATTATTTGCAAACAGGTAAACCAAAGAAAAAATATTTTATGTGCTTGACGGAGGGTTATCACGGTGAGACTATAGGCGCGCTTTCCGTTGGCGCGGTGGATTTATATACGAAACTTTATGCGCCTATGATGATGAAGACATTCCCAATCGAAGCGCCGGATTGTTATCGTTGCCCGTACGCCGAAAATCGTGATAATTGCTCTGCGCATTGTATAGAACGGGCAAAAAAGGTATTTGAAGAAAAAGCGGATGAGACCTGCGCTCTTATCTTGGAACTGCTGTTGCAGGGCAGCGCGGTAATGAGAATTTATCCGCCGATTTATCTAAAAAAGATTAGGGAACTCTGTGATAAATACGATGTGAAATTGATTGCGGACGAAATCGCTACGGGATTTGGACGCACGGGAAAAATGTTTGCATGTAATCATGCGGATATTTCTCCCGATGTAGTGTGCTTGTCAAAGGGACTTACCGGCGGATATATGCCGATGTCGGCAACCTGTGTGACGGATGAAATATATGATGCCTTTTATGCGGATTACAATGAAGGAAAAGCGTTTTTACACAGTCACACTTATGCTGGCAATCCTCTTGGCTGCGCCGCCGCGCTTGCCGTACAGAAAATTCTTCGAGAAGACAATATTTTGGAAAAGGCAAGGGAAAACGCCGCTTACCTCACAGAGCGAATGGAGGCGGCTTTTTTGCCTCATAAGAACGTGGGGGAGGTGCGTCATATAGGACTTGTTCACGCTGTTGAAATTGTGGCGGATAAGGAAACCAAAGTTTCCCTTGACGGTAAAAAACGCACTGGTTACGCTATTTATAAGAGAGCGTTATCGAAGGGCTTGCTTCTTCGTCCGTTGGGAGATGTGCTATACTTTAACCCGCCTCTTGTAATATCGAAAGATGAATTGGATTTTGCAATAAAAACCATGAAAGAAGCTATGGACGAAATATTATGACTAGGGAGGGCAAGTGGACCATCGGGATACTGCTTGTTGTATTAGCGATTGTTTTAATGATACCCGAAAATGAACCGCCAAAAGAGGAAACTTCGGCAAAACTCACTAAATCCGCGGAAGAGAAGCTTACAAAGTTAAAAAAGGAGAAGTCAAAAAAAGAAGTGACAATAGAACGCCCTGTTAACGGACACGTTCCAATTAAAGGTTTAGAGATTGCAAAAGAAAATATAGAAATTAGAAACCCATTTACTTATCAACATGAGACCAGAGGCGAAAAAATTGAGCCAATACGACAATCGGCAGATAAGAATAAGCAGCCGATACCTGAAAAAGCTATTGAGACAAGGAATGTTAAGACAACGCCACAACAAAAATCCGGCCTTCAATGGGAATTAAATGGAATTATAATTTCGGAAAAATCCAAACAGGCGGTACTGTCTAAGGGAGATAAGGTTGTTACTCTTAATCCGGGGGATTTATTTGACGGAAACAAAGTTGTGGATATAACCAAAAGCGAATTGATTTATGAAGGGCAAAACGGAAGAAGCAGTCTAAAATTGCCGGGTCCATAAGGAGCAAGCTATGGTTTTTAAAAAGAGTTTATTCCTCGTGATGTGTCTCTCTTTTTACGCAATGATTACATTTGCTGCGCCGGTCACGATGCGCGCGGTGGACGCTGACGTTCGCGCTCTTTTGTCTTCTGTTGCTCATGTGGGAAATTTGAGCGTTGTTATCGATCAAACCGTCAGCGGAAAAGTTACGGCGAACATTAACGGATTAGAACCGAAAGACGCTTTATACATGATAGCGAAAGCCAGAGGTTTTACGGTTGAAGATGTGGGCGGTACTTTTATAATTACGGATGTCGGTCACGCGGTAAATTTTCGTCAAATATATACATTTCCGGTGCAACATGCCGAGCTTGAAACAATAAAAAACGCATTGCAACTTGCCTTCAAAAATTCAATCGCAAAATCTGACAATTCTTCTTCCAATCAAATAAAAAATCAAAATAAGACTACAAGCGCAACAAAAACGTCAATTACAAATTTTGAAGCTGAAAACAGGGTAATGACGGATGCGGCGCACGGCGCAATCATATTTTACGGCACTCAAAGCGAAGCCGAAAAAGCTCGCGCTCTCATAGCCTCTTTAGATACTCCGCCCAAGCAAATTTCACTTATGGCGAAGGTTTTGGCAATTCAAAAAGATGCTTCAAAAGATTTAGGCGTTGAATGGCGTTGGTCTGCGCTCCCTCAATATCCCGAAAGTCGTATAACGTACGAATACGAATATGCGGACGACGATAGCGCTCGTAGACGACGCACTTCCACTCGCGAATATAGTCGCAGTTTTGAAGGCTCCGACAATATCCCTGGCATTATTCGTTTTGGTCGAGGTCCCGAAGGGTATCCTTACGAATTTTATTATGAGGCGAAGATAAATGCGCTTATAACCGACGGAAAGGCAAAAGTTTTATCTCAACCTAACATAACTACCCTTCAAGGCAAAGAAGCCGTTATAAATATAGGTGGCTCCGTACCTGTGCCAATAGTATCTACAACCAATTCCACCGTCACCACTTCTATTCAATATCGTAACGCAGGAATAATATTAAGATACACGCCTAGAGCCAGTAACGATGGATATATTACAGCGGATGTTCATACCGAAGTCAGCTCTCCGTTATACGTAGAATCCTTAAAAGCCTATCGTTTTCAAGAGCGCAGCGCAGACACCACCGTGCGTCTTCGCAATAATGAAACAATGGTGATAGGCGGTCTTATAGGCGAGGAGGAGTCGAAAAGCTTCTCAAAAGTCCCGTTTTTGGGAGATATTCCGATTTTGGGCGCGCTTTTTAAAAACAATAAACGAACCAAGTCCGAATCGGAACTCATGATTTTCCTTACGGCAAAAGTACTGGATGAGTAAGTTCTTACTTTTCTTTTTCTCTTTTTTTGTAAAAAAAGAGAAAAAGAAAAGTAACAAA
>JAFXOC010000510.1 GCA_017529085.1 Selenomonadaceae bacterium
ATCCATCCGCTTTGAGCTTTTTTATAACCTCCCTCGATGAATAGCTTTTCATGGTATCCCCCCTACAACAAATATTATAACAAATATAATTATATGTGTCAATGAATTAAGTAAATATTTTTATATTTGTTATGCCGCCTACGGGCGGCTTTTTTGCGTTAGGGGTTCTTCCTCATCGTCCTCCGAGGAAGGCTCGATAGGCGGCGAGGTCGATAATGCTCGACTGCCGATTTCCTCCGCATAGAGACGAGCGCGATATTTTACCACCTTTTCCTCAATTTGAGGAATAATCTCATATCCGGGCGGCGTGTAGTAGGTAGGCGCGGGCGGTATGCTTTCGGGCGGGCTTTTGCCTACGGCGGGCGGCGTGACCGATTCGGACACGGGGGGCATCGGCAAAATATTGGCGGCGGATTCGGCGTTTGTCGTTTCCATCGCCTTTTTGTTTGCTTCAGCCACGATGCAAGCGGCGCGGACGATAGTTTCCTGTTGTTCGTCGGTCAAGAGGAGAAAGTTTCGTATAAGCTCCAGCCGCTCCCCTTCGAGATGATATTGAGCGGCAAGCTGGGTAAGAACAGTTTCGTTGGTTTCGGCGTACATATCGCCCTCACCCGTGCGAAGCCAGTTTTCATTAACATTGAAAGTATCGCAAATAAGGCGGATGTTTTGGTCGATGACCGCATTACCTTCCTGCTCCATTTTACTTATTGCGCCTTGTTTCAATCCAATCCTTGTGCCAAATTCGCCTTGATTAAGCCCTTGGTCTTTTCTGAGCAACTTTAATCGCCCATTGATACTCATTGGGATACCTCCTTAAAAAACGGCGAAAAATTTTTTCAAAAATATATTATAACATTCAGTAGTAAAAAGCAAGAAAAATTTATAAAAATTTCTTGACAAATAAGAATTAGTAGTATAATATTACTTACGAAAACTACTAAAGATTAAAAACGAGAGTTTTTTACTACCGACGGCTATAATGGTTCTAACGAACCATTATAGCATATCTCTAAGAGATATGGCGGTTTGTGTGAGAGGGGGTGAGAGAGGTGGAGCATGATTTGGTTTTTAAAATCAGAAGTTCAATGAACGACTGGTCACTTACGGAGAAATTTATAAACAAAATATCCGAAACCTACATCGGCAAATGCAAGTTTCGGATAGAAGTGGAACTGACCGCCAGTCAGCTACTGCTTCAATCTATGGCGGGCAACGGAGATACTCGCGATCAATACGCGCAAATAATTGGCGATAAGATTCAACGTGACATCGAACATTTTTTACATCCCAATAAATTCCTAACAGGTGAAGAACAGCCTGAGCCATGAGAAAACCTTTTTCAAAATGATTTCGGACTTGTGGCGGCATAACACCGGGATAAAGGTCAATCAGTATATTGAGAGTACCTACAAGCCTATAATACGCCGCGAGCCGCATAAGTTCTTCCGTAGATAATTCGGCGAGGTAGCATCTTGAACTACGCCAAACATCTGTATCAAGATGCTCCAATTCGCTCTTTTCTAAAATGCCATTGGTTTTAAGAATGGA
>JAFXOC010000511.1 GCA_017529085.1 Selenomonadaceae bacterium
CGCCAAACCGCCCGTCTTAGCAAAAGGCACCGCTTCCGACGCCACATACAACACTTTCATAAACCACTGCCTCCTTTTTATTTTGTTGGGCTCCGCCCAAACCCGCAAGGGGCGCCGCCCCTTGACCCCGCTAAAGGGCGTTCGCCCTCGCTCCCGGGTATTTATTGTTTGTGATATTGCATTCAACTTATGAGAAAAATTTATAGAAACTAAGAAATTAAGTTTATTAAAATTTTTTCTCTTTTTTCTTTTGGTTCTTTTCTTTTTTCTCTTTTTTATAAAAAAGAGAAAAAAGAAAAGAACGAAATTTTTTTACTAAGCTATCATAACAGGTTTAACCTGCCAAATGTCTCTTGCGTACTCGTCGATGGTGCGATCCGAGGAGAACCAACCGGAGTTCGCTACGTTTATGGCGGACGACCTCAACCACTCGAAACGTTTTTGGTAACGCTTCATGATTTCTTCGTGACCCCATACGTAGGAATTGAAGTCTTTCAAAATGAAGAATTCGTCGTTGCCGTGAATGAGATAGTCGTAGAGGGAATGGAAGTCGCCGTATGTGTGATCCACGAGCTGATTCATAACAAGACGCACATTCTGGTTGGTGTTGTATTCGTCCCACGCGGAATAGCTGCCGTTGGCGTAGTACGCCAAGACTTCTTCGGAGCGAAGTCCAAAGATAACTATGTTGTCGTCGCCGACGGCCTCGGAAATCTCAACGTTTGCGCCGTCCATTGTGCCAAGTGTGATTGCGCCGTTCATCATAAATTTCATGTTGCCGGTGCCGGAGGCTTCTTTGGAAGCCGTCGAAATCTGCTCGGACACGTCCGCCGCAGGATAAACTATTTCGCCGATGGACACGCCAAAGTTTTCGATAAAGATAACCTTCAACTTGTCGTTCACCGCGGGATCGTTGTTGATTTTGTTCGCCACGGCGTTGATAAGCCTGATGGTCTCTTTTGCGATATAATATCCCGGCGCAGCCTTGCCGCCGAAGAAATAAGTAGTCGGCTCTATCTCGTAGTTCCTGTCGGTGCGCAGCCTGTGATACTGATACATGATATGCAGTATGTTCATAAGCTGGCGTTTGTAAGAATGGATACGCTTAACTTGGATATCGAAAATCGTATTGGGATCAACGGTAATATTGTTATGCTCTTGAATATATTTTGCAAGATGTTCTTTCCTGATATGTTTTATATCCGCAAGCCTGTTTAAGAAACTCTTATCCTCAACGAAATCGTTCAAAAGGTCGAGCTGCTCCGGATAACGGTGCCAACGCCTGGAACCCACTGTTTCGTCTATCAAGTTGGCAAGTTCCGGGTTTGCCCCCATCAGCCAACGACGGTGAGTGATGCCGTTTGTCTTGTTGTTGAACATTCTCGGCGCGTAGTCGTAGAAATGGGAAAGCGTCGAATGTTTCAAGATATCGGAATGGATCTGCGCCACGCCGTTTACGCTGTGGGAACCCACAATCGCAAGGCGCGCCATGTGAACCATGCCGTCCTGTAAGATAGAAAGTTGCTGCACCTTGTATTCGTCGCCGGGGAAACGTTCGCGCACATCTATCAAATGGCGGCGGTTAATCTCCTCGATTATCATATATACGCGCGGCAACAAGTCCTTGAACATATCTATGGGCCAAGTCTCGAGGGCTTCGGGCATAATCGTATGGTTGGTATATGCTATGGTGCCTTTCGTAATCGCCCAAGCCTCGCTCCAATCCAAACCCTGCTCGTCAACCAAAAGACGCATAAGCTCGGCGACCGCAACGGCGGGATGAGTGTCGTTGACGTGAATGGCAATTTTCTTCGCGAAATCCCTGATGTTCATGCCGGAACGTCTGTAATGGCGCACAATACTCTGAATGCCCGCGCTCGTCATGAAGTATTCCTGGATAAGACGCATACGCTTGCCTTCGTAGGAACTGTCATCGGGATAGAGATATTCGGTGATGCTTTCAACGAACTCTCTATACTCCTTCTTTGCTTTGCGTTGCTCTTGGGTGAGCATTCCGTAATCGCTGAAATCCCGGTTGACTTCGGCGTTCCAAAGGCGAAGATTGTTCACCGTGTTATTGTGATAACCGACGATAGGCACGTCGTAAGGCACAGCCATAACGACCATGGGATTTTCGTGGATAAGCTGCAATTCGCCGCCGCCTATATCCTTCATGTAAGCGTGACCGAAGAACTTAACTTCGACAGCCTTATCGGGCTTTCTGTATTCCCAAGCGAAACCGTTTTTTAACCAGTTGTCGGGAATTTCAACCTGATTGCCTTGTATAATTTTCTGCTCAAAGAGTCCGTACTGATAGCGGATGCTTGTGCCGTGACCGGGCAGACGATGCGCCGCCATGGAGTCGATAAAACAAGCCGCCAAACGTCCCAAACCGCCGTTGCCAAGACCCGCGTCGGGTTCTTCCTCGAAAGTTTTTTCCAAGTCTATGTTAAGTTCGCCGAGAGCGTCCTCCACGGCTTCTTTGATGCCCAAATTTATAAGATTCGACTTTAACAAACGACCCATCAAAAATTCTATCGAGAAATAATATACCTGTTTTTCCTGCTGCTCCATGTA
>JAFXOC010000512.1 GCA_017529085.1 Selenomonadaceae bacterium
ACAACACCACCTACACCGGCAGCGTTGCTGAGGGTATTTCATTTAATCATGAGTTGAATGTGAAACGTGACGGTAATAAAATATTGGCTACTATTGGCGAAGAAAAAGAGAAGAAAGATGACCCGACGCCCGCTTCAGGCAACGCCAGTAATAATATTGTTACGGTGAATAACTCTACTTACAAGATAAACGATGGCGAGGAGACAAGTTACAGCGGCTCAAAAAACATTTACGGCGGAATGGTGGGCGCTGTTGACGCAACCGACCATATTATGGGAGGAAACGCCTCGTCGGGCGACGCGTCAAGCAATACGATAAATATAAACCGCGGCGACTTTTCCGGCGCTAATGTTTACGATGGCTACGCTTCCACCGGCGCAGCTTCAAACAACATCATAAACATAAGCGGCACTTCAAATTTGGATAACGCTTCCATATATGGCGGATATGCCGCTAACAGCGAAACTTCTTCGGAAAATCCGTTAATAGTTTCCAACGACAAATTATCCCCGCAAGGCGTAACGGGTTCCGATATTGTTGTATCATACCCGGACGCGACTGACGCTACAGGCGCGGCTTCAAACAATACCATCAACATAACCGACGCTCCGTCTTTGACAGGCGCTTCGATATACGGAGGATATGCGGCAAACGGCGGCGCAACTTCGGGCAATACGTTAAATATTCGCACCAAAAACATCTCCGCAAAGTCTATCGGTAATTTCGAAAACATTAACTTTTATCTCGATACGGATAATAATAAGAGTAATGTTGCAAACGGCGATACTCTTTTAAAAGTCGAAACAGCCGATATTCAAGGTTCTAAAATTACGGGCTTGATTGCGGGGGACACAAACCTTAGCGAAAACGATAAAGTAACTTTATTAGAAGCGACAAACTTAAATTCAGATACGAATACAACTTACGCAAGTTCCATTGCGGAAGGCATTTCATTTAAGCATAAACTTGATGTAATGAATGAGGGTAATAAAATTACAGCTACCGTAAAAAGCGATACTCCCGAACTTCTTGAACAAACAACCGTTATCCCAACGGCTCCCGTGAGTGCGCCCAAGATGGTGACGGCTCACATAGACAGTACGCTTAACTGGTTGCCCTCTGAAGATTTTGCAATGCCGTCTTCGGGCAGTTCCGAAAAGAGTTCCGGCGATGAAGAAGCCGAAGCCTCCAAAGAACTTGGTTCGGATGTTCAAACGGAAAAACCCGGTTACGAGATCTTTGGCAACATCGGCACAAGTTCCCTTCGTACAAATACCGGCAACGGTTCTTATGTCGACAGCAAAACCAACGGCATGAACTTAGGATTTGCCCGCAGGTTTGACTCCGAAAACGGCAATCGCACATATATAGCCCCGCTCTTTGACTTTGGCGGCGGCAGTTACGAGAGCCATCTTGCCAGCGGTATCAAAGGCAAGGGGCACACTCATTTCACAACGGGCGGGCTTATCGCAAGGCGTTCGTTAAAGAACGGGAGTTATTTTGAAGGTTCTTTTAGAATGGGCAAAACCACGATGGATTTTGCAACGGACGATTTGGTTCAGGGCGACACTCATCCTCATGTGGCGTATAACACCTCGGCTAACATTTGGGCAGCGCATCTAAATGTCGGCAGACGCATAAACCTTTCCCCGAAAGATGTGCTTAACATCTACGGCATTTACTTCCACACCCATCAGGGCGGCATGGATGCAAAACTCACCACGGGGGAGACTTATCAATTCAACTCTGTCACAAACCAAAGGCTCCGCGTAGGCGCAAGACTTCTGAAATGGGCGAAACCCACAAGCTGTTTCTATTCAGGGCTCGCCTATCAATGGGAGTCCGCGGGCGCAGCGAACGCGACTTATAAAAACCAAACAACCCACAACGTAGGCGCATCCGGCTCAAGCTTTATGA
>JAFXOC010000513.1 GCA_017529085.1 Selenomonadaceae bacterium
AATTAAATTTCTCAAAAATAAAGGATTTGTCTCTGAAATGGATTTCGGTTATCGCGTTTTTGTGCGGATTATTTCTGTCATGGGATGTGGTAGGTTTTGGAGATGATGCATTTAAGAATTGTGGTGAGATAGTTTATATTTTTAGGGCTTTCGTTCTTTTGGGAATCTGTTTTTTGATTGTTTTATTTTCCAGTATTTATGTTTGCGGCTTCAGGAAACGTAATAAAATATGGAAACGAGGTAGCGGCGCAATTATATTGGAGTACGGCGATATTTTCAAATTATTGGATGATGAATCCTTTCAACATATCGTTGCAATTCCTGTTAATGATACGTTCGATACCATTGTGGACGAAGATCCGACATTGGTACGAGCGCCCCTTGTATCTAAAGAAACCAATCATGGAAAGTGGATTGAATTTATGAAAAGTAGGAGTTTTTCCGTTGAAGAAATAGATACCAAAATAAAAGAATCTCTTAATAAATTGGATGATGTGGAAACTGAGGAAATTTCGGAAGAAATAAAAGATCGTGGAAATAGAATAAAGTATCCGATAGGAACAACGGCTTTTGTTTCTGTAGGCAATAACGTATATTGTATCTTGGTGGCCTTATCTGTTTTCAACAGAAATAATAAGGCTGAATCAAATCCAAGAAAGTTAATTAAATCTATATGTAATCTACTGGAGTACTATGATGAACATGGTCAGGGATACGATTTGTATATGCCGATTATGGGTGCCGGTATGTCACGGACAAATCTTGATAAGCAGGAGGCTTTTGAAATTATGAAGACAACTGTTTTAGCAAATAAATGGAATATACATGGAAAAGTGCACATAGTAATATACGAAAAAGAAAAGGCAGATTTGTCAATTTTCTCTTAGATTGAAGGTTAAGGAGCGGGATTATATGTATTATCGTACAAGAACCTATATTGCCGGAGATTGGGATGGAGATAGTGATGTCATTGAACAAATTCATAAATGGAACGAAGGTGATAGGTGGTCGCTTTCATTTTCAGATGCTCATGATTTGATGCAAGCAAGGGATCCCAGTTTAAACTGTTCAATAAAAAAATCTTTATCGGAGCGACTTAATGCGTCCAAACGTTTTGTGCTTATTGTAGGATCTGGCACAAATTCGAGGCGAGCCGGCATGTGTCGCTATTGTAAACAAGATTCTAATTGTCAGTATAAGTCAAATTGGCATGAGAATTTAAGCTTTATTGAGTATGAGTGTTATAGGGCGTATAAATTGTACAGTGAGGGAAAAATCGATGTCGTTGTTTTATATAACGCCACAATTTGTGATAAAAAACGTTGCCCGCCAACTCTTCGCGAAATTGGAACTCATGTTGCTATGAAGGAATATGTAAATTATAGGACACAATGGTCCTATGAAGCGGTAAAAAAAGCATTGCAAAATTAATCGATTGAATTGAGTACACGGAGGGATTAATTTGCGTCAAGGTTATTTTTTGCAATTGGATATTGACGAATTTAGAGAGACTATGGAAAACCATTGCAAACCGATAAAGCATTTAATGTTTGAAAGATTATCGGGTAGTAAAATTATAGATGACATTTTGGATCATTATTGCGAAGATGGATACTCGGATATTCTTGATGCAAATAAATTGAACGACGCTTGGTTTCCAGAGATACGTTGCGATGCGTTTATATCATATTCTCACTTAGATGTTGACGAGGCAGAAGAATTATCAAGGGTGTTTTACAAATATTTTGGATTGAATGTTTTTGTCGATTCCTTTTTCTGGAATAGTTGCGATGAATTACAGCGTTTGATAGATGATAAGTACAGTTTTTGCGACGAAGATGAGGCTTTTTACGATTATCGAAAAGTTCAATATTCGGCATCTCATGTTCATTTATTGCTAATTGGGCAGTTATTGCGTGTTATTGAGAATTGCGATTGTTTCTTTTTGTTGGGAACCCCAAATTCCCTTATTAATGAAAACGGAAAGATTCAGTCAAGTTCGCCCTGGATTTATTTTGAGACCTTGTTATATGATAGGTTGATGCATACAAGGATAACAAAAACTGCCGGTTTAGGCTCAATAAACGAATCAGTTCAGTTAAAGATACGTTATCCTATAACGAAAAGTAAGATGAAAAATTTGAATATAAATGATTTGGTGAAGCTTAACCAAATGTTGTGTAAAAATTGCAATGTTTCTGCATTGAATTTACTTTATGATAGGGTTTTTAGACCATTTAAATTGATAAAAAACAATGATTTTTACCAATAGTTACGACTATATACGAAAATTTATTGTTTAAACGATAAATTGAACAGGATGAAATGAATGTAATCATATTATGGCGTTTAACTAAAGGAGAGAAGAATCTTGAACCTACTTAACGATGGCGGAACAAAGCAAAAAGTCATAATCTACGGTATCGGCGATTTTGCGGAGTGTTTATATGAAAGCATAAAACTTAACGGGGAAAAAGTCGGTCAAAAAGCAGTCGGTTTTGTGGTTGACGATGAGTATTGGAATGAACGGGAATTTTGCGGTGAAACCGTATGTATATAAATATTCCGAACTGGAACAGAAATTTTCTCGTAGCGGAATTGTAATTTTAGTCGCTGTCGGGTATAGCGACATGAACCAAAATCGAAAAAAGATTTTTTACAGGATTATGGAAAATGGTTGGAAGATTGGAAGTTATATAAATCCGGACGCCATTGTGCGAGCGGATACAGCTTGTTTCGGCGAGGGCAATATTGTTTTTGAAGGCGTAATTATCGGTGCAGGTTGCAAATTGGGCGACGGAAATGTTTTTTATTCCGGAAGTACGCTGGCGCATCACTCTCAAGTCGGAAACTTTAATTTTCTTGCGGTGCGCTCTTCAGTTGCAGGGCGCGTAGAAATCGGCGACGAGTGTTTCTTCGGAAACAACTGTTGTACCAAAGACTACATTTCGATTTCCGACAAAACTTTGATAGGCGCAGGTTGTTACTTGGATTCCGATGTAAACATATCGGGGGGGGTATTTGTACCGCAGAGAAATGTAAAATTGAAAAAGAGCAGTGTGGAAATAAAGTTGTAAATGACGATTTATGTATAGCGATATTGGTTTCGTCCGGCGGGTCGATTTTCAGATACGCGTTAGAGCTTCTTAAAAGCTGCGGGTCTAAAGTTAAATTTATAATGATTTCCGACCGCGAATGTAAAGCGGAGAAAATTGCCGAAGAGTACGGACTGCCCTTGCATAAGATTTACAACAAGAGCAAGACGGAATTTTCCGTTGAATGTAAAAAATGTTTGGACAGGTATGAAAAAATAGACGCAGTTATGACCTTTGTGTGGAGGCTTGTTACCAAAGAATTGATAGACGCATACCCTTGCGTTAATATTCATCCCGCTTTATTGCCTGCGTTTAAGGGATTTGGAGCCGTTAAACAAGCGTACGATTCAAACGTTAAATTTTTTGGTAGCACGCTTCACATGGTGGACGAAGAAATGGATCACGGACCCGTGATAGCGCAGGTACAAACGCCGAAGCGAATGGGTATTACTCTTAAAGAAATGACAGAATCCGCCTTTGTGCAGGACGTATATTTGATGCTGCTGTTTATTGATTTTATGGAACGGGGAGTTATAAAGATTGGTTCGCATTACGATGTTAACCTAGTCGCCGAAATCACGATGGACGACAGGTGCAATCCGCTTATCGGAAACAAGCGGTATGCGGAAAAAGTGCGGCAATTGCAAGAAATCAGAGGCATTAGGGTGATTTATTAAAAAAACCGCCATAAAGCGGCTTGCGTTTGGCTTTGAAGTTTGCGATTGTTAAACAATAGCATCCCTTTAGTTTGGCTGTTACATGAATTATATCACGGTAAAATATGGGTTGCAAGGCGATATTTTTTTAGTAATTTGATGGTTGTTTAAGGAGAGTAAAGCTAACATGGAACTGGTTTATTGTTGGGGAAAAAACTACGCTTCACTTTCTGATATTGAAATAAATTTCAATACGAAATTTTCTTTCCAATTTGATGAAACTAATGAAAACTTAAAATTTGATGAATATGAAGAAGCGATTAATGTTTTTTCGTATGCATATCATAATATTGCAAATGTAACAGCTCTGATTGGAGAAAACGGAACCGGAAAGA
>JAFXOC010000056.1 GCA_017529085.1 Selenomonadaceae bacterium
AAAGATTTTTATCGGGATATTTGCAATCTTCCCTGTGAGGATTTATGACGGCGACAGCCTCCGGTAGAGTCGCCGACGGAATATGGTGATCCGTTATGATTATATCCATTAATCCCTTAACAGCCGCTACTTCGTCAATTCCCGCGATGCCGCAATCAACGGTAACAACAAGTTTAGTTCCGTTCTCGCGAAGCGTTTTCAACGCGTCAACATTTAGTCCGTACCCTTCTTTTTGCCTATCGGGAATATAAAAATCAACGTTGCCGCCGAGCGTCCTTAAAGTCTTTGTCAAAAGGGCTGTAGCGGTAATTCCGTCCACATCATAATCGCCGTAAACCGTTATTTTCTCTTTTTTCCCTAAAGCCTGCAAGATTCTGACGGTACCTTTGCCCATATCTTGCATTAAAAGCGGGTCGTGAAAAGGTTGGTTTTCTTCGGGAAACAGAAAAACTTCGGCGATTTCCTTGGAAGTTACGCCTCTTTCCAGCAAAATCGACGCAAAGGCTTTTGATACGGTGAGTTCCTCCGAAAGTTTTGCGGCTTTTTCATCGTCGCATTTATAAACTCGCCAGGTTTTCACGTTTCTCCACCTCGTTTTTTTGCTTCTTTACCTATTAAATAAAGCGGCCTTCGCTTTGTTTCTTCAAAAATTCTTCCTATGTATTCTCCGATTATCCCCAAGAACACCATTTGCATACCGCCGAAAAACAGTATGCAAACCGTAATGGTAGCCCAGCCCGCAACGGCGTTTCCAAGCCACGTTTCGTAAAAAACGTGTATTAAAAGAATAAGACTGCAAAATCCGCTAAAAATTCCCATATAAAAAGCCCATCTGAGCGGCACGGAGGAATAAGCCAAAATTCCGTCCATGGCAAAATGCGCCATTTTTCTGATTGAGAATTTCGATACCCCCGCAAATCTGGGCGGCGCAACGAAAGAGAGTTTTGCCTGACGAAATCCCATAGCGCCTATCATTCCGCGGATAAAGCGAGCGTGTTCGGGATAAAGTCTAAACGCCTCCACAACTTTCCTGTCCATCAGGCGAAAATCCGAGCCGCCCGGCTGAATTGGCACGTCCGAAATTGCGTTCAAAAGCGAATAGTAATATTTAGACGTGGTTTTCTTAAAAAACGACACGCCTTCCGTGGTCTCTCTTATGGTCTGCACTACTTCATATCCATCTTCCCACATGGAAATAAGTTTTGGGATAAGTTCCGGCGGGTGTTGCATATCGCCGTCCATGGTAATAACCGCATCCGCGTCCGCATGGTCCAAACCGCAGGTGAGAGCGAGCTGATGACCGAAATTCCTAGCGAGGAAAATCGCCGATATATGAGGATTTTCCCTTTCCAGCTTCAGCAAAATTTCTCGGCTCTTGTCTTTCGACCCATCGTCAACAAAAAGTATCTCATATTCGTAAGAAAGAGCGTCCATAACCTTTGAGGCGGATGCGGCAAAGTGTTCTATATTGTCTTCTTCGTTATAAACAGGCACCACAATGGCAACCGATTTCATTTTTCCCTCCGTTTAGTTTTCGCGTTTAATTTTCGTGAAAACCCATAAAACTTTTAATCGTATCCAAATCCTCTTCAACAATCCTGGTAAGCTGTCGTCCTATAAACCGCTTCGCCTTCCCCACAGTCGTTATCTCCGTAATATCTTTGGTATTGTCCCAAGGATACATTGGCACTATCCCGATATATCTTTCTCCGTTCTCGTCGTCTGCGATATAAAGCCCCAAGGTCTTAATCTTATCCTCAAGGCGCATACCCCGAAGCGCCTTTTCCCTTTCGTCGTAATCCGCATCGTCCTTAAACGTAAGCTTACTTATAGGCACGCCGTAAATCTTCATATAGACCGCTCCTTTTTTTTTATTTTCTCAGCCAAAGATTTCTCTTATTATTCTAAAATATTCTCCATAAACAGAAAATTTCCTTCATTGAAAAATTTGTGTTACTATTCACAGTTGCGGACTCTCCTCCCTGCCGCTTCGCGGCTGTCCTTCCTAGAGGGGTAGGGGGATTCCGTGAACAGTAACGAGATTCTGTGAATAGTAACCTTTTCCTTCTTTTTTCGAAAAAAAATAGAAAAGCGAGGAGGAATTGACAAAATCAGTATGGAATATCTTTATACAGCAGGGTTTGAAATTTACGGTAAACAATGTCATGTTGCAAACCTACGAAGAAAATATAAATCATTTAAAGGGTATGGCTAAGGAATTGATAGTAAACGTCAAAAATAGTTGTGCTTGATTTATGTTTAGCGGATAATTTTCACTTATCTTTAGTTACCGGCACAAAAAGCGCTAGACAATATGGAAGTGTCGGCGGTGAAACCTAGATTACTAAGAAAGGAAACAAAAAGTATGAAAATCAATTTTAAGAAATTAGCCGCAATACTAATGGCGGCGACTTTTTCGCTGATGCTTGCGGCGTGCGGAGCGCAGGGGGCTCAAAATGAAAAATCCTCCGCAAAAAGCGAAGGAACAACAAAAAAAAGCAAGATAGTGGTAGCGTATTTTTCACGCGCAGATGAAAACTACGGCGTAGGCGTGATAACCGAAGGCAACACAAGCATTTTAGCCAAGATGATAGCCGAAAAAACCGGGGCGGATTTATTCGAGATAAAGCCCGCAAAAGCTTATCCCAAAGAGTATAAACCCGCAACGGAAATCGCAAAAACTGAAAAAGAAGAAAAGGCAAGACCCGAAATTGTGGGGACTCTTCCCGACATGGAGAAATATGACGTTGTATTCTTAGGCTATCCCATTTGGTGGAGCGACCTTCCCATGGCGGTATATACTTTCCTTGAAAAAGAAAATTTTAAAGGCAAGACCATCATTCCCTTTTGCACCCACGAAGGCAGCGGCATAGGAAATACCGAACAATTTATAAAGGATACCACCAAGGCGAACATGAAACAAGGATTTGAGATGCGAGGGGCAACTGCGCAAAATTCAAGGGATGAAGCGAAGACGGAAATTGAAAATTGGCTTAAAAGCATAGGATATTGATAAAAACCCCACCACCGCTTTGTGCCTCCCCTGAAAGGGGAGGGGGACCGCGAAGCGGTGGAAGGAGAGCCATGAACGGCACTATTTTTTTGTGCTATCCGTGAATAGTAACTATTTTTCAAAACATTCTTGCTTTAATATTTTCGTCATATTATAATAAATAAGGTGAGAATAATGGAATTTGAATGGGACGAAGAAAAAGCTGTTAAAAATTGGAAAAAGCATAGAATTTCTTTTGAA
>JAFXOC010000514.1 GCA_017529085.1 Selenomonadaceae bacterium
AAAGATTTCAACTAAAATTTTTAAGTGTAATACAACATAGTGATGCGTGAGTTACTATTCACGGGAACTCCCCCCTACCCTCTCTAGGAGGGGGGCGCTAAGAGGAAATCTTTAATATAGCCAAAAAAAGCCCTCCTCTCAGAGGAGGGAGAGCCACGGAGCGGCAAGTAGGAGAGTCCGCAACTGTGAATTGTAACCCTTAAACAACAGGTATACAAATATACAATAAAATAACTCTTTAAAAAAAATATAATATATGATAAAATTCTATCGTTTTTATCGTTATTGTATATTTATAACATGAGGGTCTCACGGAATTTATCCGTCGCTTTCTACGGCGGAGGGAGTTTGTTTCGAAGATTCTCGCATATACCTTTACGGGAGGAATAATCATGGTTATAGTTATGAGTCCGAAGGCAACTCAAAGCGATATTGATAAAGTGGTCGAGCGGGTAAAAAAGAACGGACTTAAAGTTCACCTTTCAACGGGCGAAGAATGCACCATCGTCGGCGTTATCGGCGATAAAAAGAAGATCGCCTCTCTTGAGATGAATATGATGGAAGGCGTTGAGAAAACCCTTCGCGTCACCGAAAAGTATAAGCTGGTCAGCCGCAATTTTCAGGCGGAAGATACCGTTGTGGACGTTGGCGGCGAAAAGATAGGCGGCAAGCATTTCGCCGTTATGGCGGGTCCTTGCGCCGTTGAAAATATCGAGCAGCTCAGAGAAGCCGCTTTTGCCGTAAAGAAAGCCGGCGCGCGGTTTTTAAGGGGCGGCGCGTTTAAACCAAGAACTTCTCCCTACGATTTCCAAGGGCTTGCGGAAGAAGGTCTGAAACTCCTTCGTTCCGTTGCGGACGAAGCAGGGCTTAAAGTCGTCACCGAGATTGTAAACCACGACGATATAGACTTAATCGGCAAATATGCGGACGTGTTCCAAGTGGGCGCGCGCAATATGCAGAACTTCGAGCTTTTAAAGGCTTTAGGCAAAGCCGACAAACCCGTAATGCTAAAGAGAGGCTTGTCCGCTACCATAAGCGAATGGCTTAACGCCGCCGAATACGTAATGAGCGGCGGCAACAACAATGTTATTCTCTGCGAACGCGGCATCAGAACTTACGAAACCTTTACCAGAAACACGCTCGACCTTTCAGCCGTCGCCGCCGTCAAGGAACTTTCACATCTTCCGATCGTCGTCGACCCAAGTCACGGCACGGGGCGTTGGCAGATGGTGCGCCCAATGGCGAGAGCTTCCGTTGCGGCGGGCGCGGACGGGCTTATAATAGAGGTGCATCCTCACCCCGAAGTTGCGCTTTCAGACGGCGACCAATCCTTAACGCCTAAAAATTTCGAAATTCTCATGGCGGAAGTGTCGGAATTTGCAAAGTTTATGGGTAAGGAATTATGATTCGCCTGTCTATAATCGGAGTCGGACTTATAGGCGGCTCCTTGGGGCTTGCCCTGAAAAAATCCTTTAAAGACGATATTCATATATTAGGCTACGGCAGAAACGCGCAAAATCTTGACGCAGCCCGGAAATTAGGCGCTGTCGATGAGATAGCGCCGGATTTAGAAGCCGCGGCGAAGGCGGACATTATCTATCTCGCCACGCCGATTTTGCAAATGCTTCCCATTATAAAGGAGATGTTGCCCTCTATCCCGCAGGGCGCGCTTCTCACCGATTGCGGCAGCACGAAAGGCGAGATTTTTACCTCCATAAAAGAAATCCTGCCAAAAGACATATATTTCATAGCGGGGCATCCCATGACGGGGCGCGAAAAAAGCGGCGTTACGGCGGCGAGCGCGACTTTGTTTGAAAACAAGATGTACGTTATCATAAAAGACGACGATACGCCGCCTGAAATCTACGCTAAACTGATGACGCTGCTTGAAAAGACCGGCGCAAAGTTTACCTTTCTTCCCATAACAGCCCACGACGGCGCGGCGAGCGTTATCAGTCACCTTCCCCACATAGCGGCGGCTGCTATGGTACATCTTTTGGAGGAAAGCCCCAACGAAGAAGTCGCAAAAAACCTAATAGGCGGCGGGTTTAGGGATACCACCAGAATAGCGTCGTCTAATCCCGATATGTGGGCGGACATTCTTATGACCAACTCGTTAAGTATCGCCAGCGATATTGACGACTACATCAACATTCTCCAAAAGATAAAAAAAGCGGTTCTATCAAAAGACAGAACCGCCGCGCGCGATTTTTTCAGCAAAAGCAAAAGGGCAAGGGACGCGTTGCTTTTGGAAACTCAGCCCAAGTTTGATGTGAATTGAAACAAAATTTGACAGGCAAATCTTTTTGCGGTAAAATGAGTTTGCTTAAAGTTTGCGCTCGTAGTCCAGTGGATAGGACGTTAGCCTCCGGAGCTGAAAGCGTGGGTTCGACTCCCGCCGAGCGCACCATAAAAAATTCAAGGTCTCGCAGAATGCGGGACCTTTTTTTGTGTTACATACCGCTAATCCTCCCCCTAAGCTTCCTCAAAGCGCGAATTTTCGCGTCCGATACGGTTTTCTTCGATATGCCCAAAAATTTCCCCGTCTCAACCGTATTCAGCCCTTTAAAGTAAATGGCGTTTATCACCTCTTTTTCCCTATCCGTCAAATATTCCATAGCGTTTAAAATATCTTCTCTGACTTCAAATTCCCCAATATCGTCTCTTTCACTTTCGGTATAATTTATGGGGTTGTTCTCCTCAGGAGGAAGAAAATGCCGCTCGGCAAATTTTATCTCGTTCCTATACGCCCCAAACGCGGCGCATCTTACCATTTTTTTCAAGTACGCCGCAAAAGGAACGTGCTTTCCTTCGTCAAACTTTTTAACCGCCAGCCAAAACGCTTCGTAAACCGCAGACATTATCTCCGTCGCTACCGTCGGAATTCTCCCCGCGCTTTTTCTAAAAAGCGGTTTATAAAGTTCCTTTAATTTCTCAAAAGCTTTATCGTCTCCCTTCTTTGCCATCACTACCAATCTTTTTTCCTCGTCGTTATTAAATATCTTTCCCACAAAGACTCTTTCCTTCGGGAAAGCCGGCTTTCATTTATTTGCGCATATCTTTATACTACACAAACAAAAATCAACTTTCAAAA
Source organism: Selenomonadaceae bacterium (assembly GCA_017529085.1). Taxonomy (GTDB): domain Bacteria; phylum Bacillota; class Negativicutes; order Selenomonadales; family Selenomonadaceae; genus RGIG9201. The sequence continues at coordinate 3,095 of JAFXOC010000514.1, forward strand.
GTCATAAAGTCTTCGTGGAGCGTTTTTTTGGAAAAAATGAGCCTGTTGTAAGTTCTTACTTTCTTTTTTTCTTTCTTTTTTGTAAAAAAGAAAGAAAAAAAGAAAGTAACAAAGAAAAAAAGAAAGAAAAAACTTTAACAAACGTACACCGAAACTTTTGTTTCACTTTTGTTTCACGTTTGTTAAAGTTTTTTCTCTCTCTTTCTTTGCTTCTTTCTTTCTCTCTCTTTTTTACAAAAAAGAGAGAGAAAGAAAGAAGGACCCCGCCTCTACCTCCTACTTCCCGTCCGTTCGTAATAAGCCTCCTTATCGGCGTACATTCTTTCGTCGGAGAGTTTGATAAGTTCGTCTAAAGACAGCTCGGGGTTTTCGCTGCGGGTGGCAAAGCCTAGGGATATTGAGATGGCGTTTACATATTTGCCCTTGTGAGCCGCGGTTTTTTCGGCTATTTTGTCCTTTATGGATTGAAGTTCGTCCGGCGGAATGTTGAATACGCCTATAAACTCGTCGCCGCCGGTACGGTATACCGCGCCGTAGTCTTCTATTACGGATTGGAGCGCGCGTCCGCCCGAGGCAATAAGCTCGTCGCCCGCTTCATGCCCCAATGTGTCGTTTATGCGCTTTAATCCGTTTAAGTCGGCTGTCATAACCGTGAAGTATATGGGAATTTTCACCTGTTTCATGTGTTCCTTGAAATCCTCAAAAGCGCGTTTGTTGAAAAGCCCCGTGGGACCGTCCACAAAAGACGCGGTGTGGAGCTTCTTCGTGTTTTCCGAGGCGTATTGCATGGCTTTGAAGATGATGACGAGCATAACTATACATAAAAGCGCGTGCATAAGGGCGGTTGATAAAAACGCGCCCCTAAAATATCCGTTGTCGCTGCTTTTGACCACCAAATACCAATCAAGGTCTTCGATGTATTTGATTATCTTAAAATGCCCGAAGCGCCCCGGCTCGTACACATAATCGCTATGGCTTTCGGGAAATTCTTCTGGGATTTTTATCTCCTTTTTGCCGATGTTTTCCTCGGTCAAATCCACCATGATAACGCCGTCTTTATTGGTAAGATAAATCTTTACGTCGTAGTTCCTGCCAAATCTTTTCAGTTCGTTTAAAATCGTACTCATATCCACGCCGACCCCGCAAACTCCGATGGGAATTTCCTTTTCGTCCGTCATAAGGGTGTTTACGAAGATAGTCCACGCGTCGTGGTTTTGCTTTGCGATATGCACGTTGAGATCGTATTTCTTCCGTTTTTTCAGAAAATTTGAATACCAAAAATCGCGTTGGTTCTTTTCGGGATTTATTATAAGATGTAGTCCTTCGTAGGTATAATATCTCTTGGTCTTATCCGAAATAAGAAACGCCGTAGCGTAGTTCATACTGTTTTTTACGTTGTTCAAATAATTAGTTATAACCGAGTCAAATTCGTCTCTGGGGTACGTATTTTCCCTTTGCAGCGTATCAATCAAAAAGCTGTTGTTGGACATGGTTTTAGAGACGGTTATAGCCTTATACAAATCGTTTCCTATAATATCGTAAATTCTCGCAGCCAAAAGTATATTGACCTTCCTGTTGTTATCGCTTTCGGACATTCCGACGGATAGTATCGAAGCCGCCGTAAACGTGATAAAAACGGCTATCACCAATATATATATGGGTAAAAAGGAGCTTTTCTTCATACGCTTCACCTTCTTACCTGTATACTATGACAATTTGGTTTTTTCGTCAAGATTCTTCTTTATTTTTGAAAAAGAAAGAAGAAATTTTTAGTTTGCTTACTCCTGCTTGACCCCATACGCCAACATATACATTGCGGGCAACACCAACAACGT
>JAFXOC010000515.1 GCA_017529085.1 Selenomonadaceae bacterium
AAGATACTTGGGAGGGCATACAAAGCGCCCTTCCGTATCTTCGCCGCGAAATAGGAAGAAGAGTGAGGTTGCGTTTTACCCCCTCGATTTCCTTTGCGCTTGATAAATCCCTTGATTACAGCGAACATATACAAAAGCTCTTGTTGAAGGTGGAGAGGGGCGAAACAAATGATTGAGCTTAAGGATGCGGCGGAAATTTTAAAAGCGGCGAAAAAAATTGCCGTTACCGCGCACGTTAACCCCGACGGCGACGCGATAGGCTCGGCGCTTGCCATGATGAACGCCTTAAAAAATGCGGGAAAAGAAGCTTCAGTGCTAATCGACGATGAACTTCCGCGTCATCTTTCCTGCTTGCCCGGATTTAACGAGATAATCCGCCCCAATGAGAACGATAAGATAACTGCCGATATTTTGCTGGTATTAGATACCGCAACGGATAGAATCGGCTGCGTTAATAAAGTCGTTTCCGCCAAAATATTAAATATCGACCATCACATTACCAATAAGGGCGAACACGAATCCACCTACGTTGACGCGACTGCGGCGGCGACGGCGGAAATTATCTTCGACCTGTTAAAGCTTATGGGCATTTCACTTGATATAAATAGTGCAAACTGCCTTTATTTAGGTATGGCAACGGACACGGGTTTTTTCAAATACGCAAATACAAAATCTCGCACGTTGAGAGCCGTCGCGGACTGCCTAGATGTAGGGGTTAAGCCTAATGAAATATCCGAATTTACCGAGCAGAAATCCTTTGAAACCGTGCATACAATGGTACTTGCGTTAAACACCATCGAACTTTTTGCAAACGGCAAAGCGGCGGGAATTTTCTTAGATGAGGAACTGACCAATAAAGCCGAAACCACCGAAGGCTTTATCGACCAGATACGAATTATTGAAGGCGTTGATATTGCGGTACTTTTAAAGTGCAAAAAGTCCGGAGAATGCAGAATAAGTATGCGTTCGAAAGGAAAAGACGTAGCTAAAATTGCGGAAAGTTTCGGCGGCGGCGGTCATGTTCGAGCGGCGGGAGCTACAATTAAACTTCCGTTTGAAGAAGCTAAACAAACTGTTATTAACGCGATTACAAAGGCTCTTGACAACTGATGAACGGATTTTTAAATGTGTTAAAGCCGCCGGGGATGTCCTCCCACGATGTCGTAAACGCCGTAAGGCGAATTTTAGACGAAAAAAAGGTGGGACACGCCGGCACGTTAGACCCTGCGGCGGCGGGTGTGTTGCCCATAGCCGTGGGGAAAGCGACGAGGCTTTTAGAATACTTAGCTTTGTCGAATAAAAGTTATCGCGGCGAAATTTTACTCGGAAAATCCACGGTAAGCGGAGATTTGTTGGGCGAGGTTACAAAAATTTGCGAGGTCAAATTTCCATCGACGGAACAAATTTTGGAAGCCTTAAATTTGTTTAAGGGGAAAATAATGCAGAGACCGCCTGCGGTGTCCGCAATTCAAATTAACGGCAAAAGAGCGTACGACTTGGCGAGAAAAGGTCAAGATTTTGAAATGCCTCTTCGCGAAGTGGAAATATTTTCCATAAAGCTTTTAAGGACTTACCCAGAAAAAAACAGTTTTTTAATGGACGCAGAGGTTTCAAAGGGCGCGTATATCCGTTCTTTAGCTATGGATATAGGCGAAAAATTAAACGCCCCCGCCCTTTTGAAGTTCCTATTGAGAACAAGGGTGGGGGATTTTTTTTTAGAAAACGCTCACAGTCTGGAAGAATTGGAAACTTTGGGAGAATCGGTTATATTAAAACCGGATTCTTATTTATCGCACATTCCCCGCTATAATCTTTCGGAGAGCAGACGAAAAGCTTTTACGAACGGGCTTTCAACGGGTGAAAGAAAACCTCAACCCGAACTTTTGACAGTATTTTGCAACAATGAATTTTTGGGAGTGGCGCGTTATAAAAATGGCGAAATCACCCCCGTTAAGGTATACGCAACATGAAGATTTTCTCTAAAATTACGAATTTACAAGACGAATATCCAAACCTTGCCTTGGCGCTCGGTATGTTTGACGGTATGCACTTGGGGCATCAGAGCATAGTAAAACGCGCCATCGAACTTTCAAAGGAAATAGGCGGGTGTAGCGCGGCGCTCACCTTTCAAAATCACCCGCTTTCCGTAATAGCGAAAGAGCGTATGCCCCTTGCAATCGGCAGCAGCGAACTTCGCGCCGAAATTTTAAAAAACATGGGCGTTGACGCGCTAATCGACATTCCATTCACAAAATCTTTCTCCAAGCTTTCCCCTAAAGTCTTTCTTCTTCTGTTAAAAGAAAATCTTGCTCCCAAATACGTTGTTGTAGGCAAGAATTACACCTTCGGCGAAGGGGGCAAGGGAACGGGAAAAATGCTTATAAGAGAGGGCGAACACTTTGGATTTAAGGCTGAAGTTTGCCCCACGGTATTAGACGCCGGCAAGCCGATAAGCAGCACTCGTATCAGGGCTTTAATAAAAGAAGGCGCAATTCACGAAGTCACGGAATTTTTAGGTCGCCCTTTTAACTTCATCGGCAGGGTGGTACATGGCGAAAGACGCGGAAGGGAATTGGGGTTTCCTACGGCTAACTTAAAAATTGAAGAACACCGCGCCATGTTCCCGAATGGAGTTTATGCGGCAAAGGTCAAATATGACGGCAAAATATTTAACGCGCTTGCAAATATCGGGAACAATCCCACATTCGAAGGAGAAAAACGCCGTCTTGAGGTACACATTGAAAATTTTTCCAAAAATATCTACAACGAATTAATCGAGGTAATTTTTCTTGAAAAAATTCGAGAAGAAAAAAAATTTGATACGGCAAACGATTTAGTCGCCGCCATAAGGAAAGATAGGGATATGGCGAGGAAAT
>JAFXOC010000516.1 GCA_017529085.1 Selenomonadaceae bacterium
GCAGTTTTTCGATAAGTCTTTTGCAAAGCTTTGGATTTTGCATAACTTTCTGAAATAGAAAGTTATCCGCAATGGTAAGTTCTTCCCATTCTTTAATGCGCCCCATAGGCATACCCCCTTTCTTGTTAATTATAAGATAATGTGTAAAAAAAAACAAGTTTAAGATAAGGCATTTTAAAAGTCATTTTAAAAGCCCCCTAGAGGGGGGTAGGGGGGAGAGTCCGTGAACAGTAACATATTTCTTAAAAAACTCTCAAAACATTTTGACTCGCAATCTCAATATGCTATAATGTGAAAGTCACAGCCTTTCCTCAAGGGTGAACCTGAAAGGAGGGTTAGTATGTATAAGTCTGTTTTGGCCGTTTTCTTGATGGATATAGCCGCTATAGTTGTAGCGCACTTCCTTATCAAGTGGATGGAGCGTTTTGGCAAACGCAAGTGACAATCTATCTATAGTAGTCCCATTTTTTGCGATTAACCATCGCAAAAAAAGAGCCTGTCGGCAACCACCCGACAGGCTCTTCTTCGTATGTATAAGTCTGTACTTATCTGACAGCTATCATATCATAAACAAATCAAAATGTAAATCTTTATTTTTCAAAACTCGATTGCATGTCAAGCCCCCCTCCTAAAGGGGGGCAGGGGGGGAGAGTCCCAAAATTTCAATGGTGAAAGAATAAAGTGTGATACAATGTCTTCGTTGCCGTTGTGGCAAATGTGGTGTCGCACTACATCTGCAAATGGCTTGACGGCAAACGCTAAGGCAACGAGCCTGAGGGTAACGTCTTCCCTCCGCAGAAAAGACGGAGAAAACCCCCACAAGTCCAAGCTTGCGGGGGTTTTCGTTTTTTGGTATGGACCATTTCTAATGTGCTTATTATAGCAAATAAGAATGGTTTATGCAAGAGAAAGTTTTTTTGCTCTAGTGCCTCCCCTGAAAGGGGAGGGGTACCGCGAAGCGGTGGAGGGGTCGACTGTGAACGACACTAATTCGCCTTTCGCATTTCCGTGTTGTATTACTCGTGAACAGTAACTTTTTTTACTTTTTTTAAATTCAATACGGACTTTTCGTCTCTAACTTGCATTTATAGAAGTGAAAGGAGGCGATAAAGATGGCGACAAGAAACAATGAAAGCACGAAACTTTCGGTTAGAGTCGAAGTTGGTTCCGGAGATAACGTAAGTTACAAGAACCGCGCTTTTAACCACATCGCGCCCAACACTACCGACGACAACGTTTTGTCCTTCGGCAACCGCTTAGGCGCGCTTCAGTCCCACACCGTAAACGCAATCGTCCGCACAGACGTTGCAACGTTAGTGGCTGACTGACGCTCCCTATACCACCCTATAGGAGGACTCTCCCCCCCTACCCCCCTCTAGGAGGGGGGCAAAAAAGCCCTCCTCTTAGAGGAGGGACAGCCGCGAAGCGGCAGGGAGGAGAGTCGAGGCGCAAGGTGGAGAGTCAAAGGCGGTAGAAGTATTTCCAACAATTGCGAATTGAAATTATCGAAAGGAGGCGATATCATGAAGAGGGTGCTTAAAATCGCGCTTAATCTTCCCGATGGGAAGACTTTAACCTACAGCTTGGAAGATCCCAAAGCTAATCTTACCAAAGCCGAGGTTGAAACTCTCATGAACGACATGATCACCGAAAGCGCCATTTTGGTGAACTACGTGGAACCCGAGAGCTTCAAAAAGGCTTACATCTACGAAACCAACACCGTAGAGCTCGCCTGACAAAAAGCCTGTGAAAACTTATGTTTTCACAGGCTTTTTTTATTCTTTCACATCAATAATCGCCATGGAGGCTACTTTGTCGTTTTCGCCGGTGGTCATAAGCTTCACACCTTGGGTGTTTCGGCTTATAACGCTGATTTCGTTCACCGTGGTGCGGATAACTATGCCTTCCGTCGTCACAAGCATTAAATCTTGGTTTTCGGAGACAACCTTGATACCTATGACGTCTCCTGTTTTCTCGGTGACTTTAAGGTTGATAAGCCCTTTGCCGCCGCGTCCCTGAACGCGATAATCTTCGATTGGAGTGCGTTTTCCGTAGCCGTTTTCCGTTACGGTTAATATTTCCTCGTTCGGTCGCACGTTCGCCATTCCAACTACTTCATCGCCGTCGTTCAAACGAATGCCTTTGACGCCCCTAGCGGAGCGACCTATTGGACGCACGTCGTTTTCGTCGAACACTATCGCAAGCCCTTGTTTCGTGCCTAAGATAACCTGACGAGAGCCGTCCGTGAACTTAACGCCTATTAAATCATCGTCGTCATCAAGTTTTATGGCTATAAGACCGTTCTTATTCGAGTTTTTATACTGGGTAAGAGCGGTCTTTTTTACTATGCCCTTTTTCGTTGACATAAATAAAAATCTGTCATCCAAAAACTCTTTAACTGCAATGACCGCTGTGACTTTTTCGTTTTCGCCGAGAGATAACAAATTTATAATATTGGTACCCTTCGCCTGACGACCCGCTTCCATGATTTCATAGGCTTTAAGCGCAAAAATTTTGCCTTTGCTCGTTAGGAATAATATTTTGTGGTGTGTTGTGGTAATTAATAAATGTTCCACAAAATCTTCTTCCTTGGTGCCCATGCCGGTGACTCCCCTGCCGCCCCGTTTTTGGCTTCTGTAGGTGTCAAGCGGCATACGCTTTACATATCCCCTGTGGGTAAGCATTATAACGGCGTCTTCAACGGCTATCAAGTCTTCATCGTCAATGTCCGACGTATCCTCAACAATCTGGCTGCGCCTTGCATCGCCGTATTTGTCGCGAACCAAAGTCAATTCTTCCTTTATAACCCCGTAAATCCTCTGTTCGTCGGCAAGTATCGCCTTATATTCTTCAATCGCCTTTAACGTAGAGTCGTATTCTTCTACAATCTTTTCGCGTTCCAAACCCGTGAGACGTTGCAAGCGTAAATCCAAAATCGCTTGAGCCTGCTTTTCGCTTAGTTTGAAGAGTTCCATTAAAGAATTTTTGGCAATATCGGCTGTCTTACTCTCTCTAATTGTTGTAATGACCGCATCCAGATTATCCAAGGCTATTGTCAAGCCTTCCAATATATGCGCTCTGTCTTCCGCCTTCTTTAACTCGAAACGGGTTCTTCTCGTTATTACGTCCTTCTGATGGTCGATATAATAACAAAGCACCTGTTTTAAGTTCAAAACCTTAGGGCTGCCGTCCACAAGCGCCAGCATATTTACGCCGAAACTCTCCTGAAAACTCGTGTGCTTATATAATTGATTTAATATTACATTAGGATTAGCGTCACGTCTCAGCTCTACAACTATCCTCATTCCCGAACGATCCGACTCGTCTCTCAAGTCAGTTATGCCGTCGATAGTCTTATCATGCACCAGATCCGCTATTCTTTCCAACAGCCTAGCTTTATTCACCTGATAAGGGAGCTCGGTTGCGATAATCTGACTCTTGCCGTTCTTCATCTCCTCGATATGAGCGTCGGCGCGCATTTTTATCACGCCTCTGCCGGTCCTATACGCCGAACGGATACCGGCTCTGCCCATAATTAACCCCGCCGTCGGAAAATCCGGTCCCGGGATAATCTCCATCAACTCGTCAACCGTGGTATCGGGCTTATCAATCAGCATCAACACGCCGTCGATAACCTCTCTCATATTATGCGGCGGGATATTCGTCGCCATACCAACAGCAATGCCGCTTGTACCGTTCACCAAAAGCTGGGGGAACTTCGCCGGAAGCACCGTCGGCTCTTTTAACGACTCGTCGTAGTTGGGCGTAAATTCAACCGTATCTTTATCAATATCCTGCAACATGAGCTCGGATATCTTAGACATCCTCACTTCGGTATAACGCATAGCCGCAGGAGGATCGCCGTCCACCGACCCAAAATTTCCATGCCCGTCGGCAAGCATATACCTCATGGAAAAGTCCTGCGCCATACGCACTATCGCATCATAAACGGACCTATCCCCGTGAGGATGGTATTTACCCAAAACCTCGCCCACGATACGCGCCGACTTCTTATAAGGCTTGGAGCTGGTCATGCCCGCCTCGTCCATGGCGTAAAGTATACGCCGATGCACGGGCTTTAATCCGTCCCTCACGTCCGGCAACGCCCTCGCTACTATAACGCTCATAGCATAATCTATATACGAGGTCTTCATCTCGTTTTCAAGATTGACCTTAACTATCTTTTCGGGAAACAAATTTTCTTCCATATAGTTACCTCTTTAATCCTCAGTTGTCTACTTTCTTTTTCTCTCTCTTTTTTTGTAAAAAAAGAGAGAGAAACAGAAAGTAGCAAAGAAAAAGAGAGAGACTAAAA
>JAFXOC010000517.1 GCA_017529085.1 Selenomonadaceae bacterium
ATTTAATTCGTTGTTAATTTTTTCTTGAGCTTCAGGGCGATTCTCGGCTTCAATAGAGAAACTTTTATTAAAGGCTATGCTTATATTGAAATTATATTTTCCCACATAATCACCCATTTCTTTTCTTTAAACATTTAGGACAAAGTGTTCCTTCTTCCGGATGATGAATCCAACCGGCTTTCCGAATTTTACTTTGAAGTTGACGAATAATCCCCGGCGCATAACCCCCGCCATATAATTCTGTTCCGCAACCTTGACAAATAACAGAAATATCAATTATAGCGGGGGGATATTTTTTTTTTCGTCATTTTCCTTCGTTTTTCAATGCGGCTAGATTAAACATTGCGACTGCTGATCTTATGCCCCATTGCGCCGATTGCACGGGATCGACTCCATCTAATTCGTTCTTCATGTATTCGGCTTCATCACATATTGTTTGGTATGCGATAAGTTGGGATTTTTTAAACCATTCTTCCGCTTCTTTTTGCGGATCGTCAGGCTCTTCTTTTGGGGCCGCCGGTAATTCCGATTTAATACGCTCTTTAAAACTTTTCTCGGCGGGTATTACTTGCTCTTCACGCCGATTTTGAGGATGGTTTGACGAATTTGAATCCGAAGCGGAATTTGGAGCTTCGTTATCCGGAGATGTCCATGTTTCGCCTTTGTTTTCTTCTTGAGATTGATTTTCGACGTTTTGGTTTTTTAAGTCTTTTAAATCCGTATTGTCGCTATCGTCCTCGTCCTCATCCTCGTCTGTTTCTTCCTCTTCTTCGTCCTCGTCCTCTTCCTCAATATCATCGTAAAGTTTACTGTTTCGGCGTTTACGCTCGTCTTTTATGGCTTTTATGCTGTTGTCCAAATTGCCGGAGCGAATAGCTTCTATCATGCTGTCTTGTTCTTCCGCAGGTAAAGTAGCCATTTCAAACGCTGCCGATTCGCTGATTAAACCTTCGTTTACCGCTTGTCTGACGCTATCGGTTAATTTATCCACACTTTGTAATCTGTGTAGTTGAGTTTGGCTCATGGAGAGAATTTCTCCTGCGAAAAATTCCCTATATGCGCCTTTGAAACCGCTTTTTTTCTTTTCAGCGTAAATTGCTTCCGCTAAAGGTTCTAATATGCGAATTTCTTCTCGCTGCTCTTCCAAGGTTCTGGCATCGCGCTGTCCGCGATTTGCGGCAATCAGCATAAATAGTCCCATATCCTCGGCGGAGAAATTGACGATTTCGCCATCTTCTTTTTCAACCGAGAATGGTTGCGGATCTTGTACGATACAGGGAACTTCCGATGGAAAGTTTTCGCTTTCAACCAAAGTAGCTATTGCGGCTCTTCGTCTGTGACCCGATAAAATGGTGTAGTTGCCGTCCTCTCTTTCGACAACAGTCAACGGCTCTATGTATTTTGATGTGGAAATCAATCCCGCTAACTTGTCAATATCCCGTAAGCCGTAAAAATTCTTTTCATGCGGTATCAATTTTTCAAGCGGGATATACACTATGTTATTTTTGCCGGGATGTTCCTTTCCAGCCATTTTAGTAGCGTTGTTGACAAAAGATGCAAGTCCTCCTAATTGTTCAGCCATGAGTTTAGCCCTCCTTAATTACACTTTCAATAACCCTTTTCAAATCCTTGGCAAAAGCGCTGTTTGACGAGAGTTCATAAATACTCTTTTGGTGATTTATACACTCGTTCAAACGCTTTCTTGTCATTCGCCCCGCTCTGATTGTCGGGAATAATTTATATTTATCTTTCAATTCATCCATGATCTCATAGGTATCTGCTGTGGATGTAAATTGATTTATGATAACGCCTTTAACTTTTGCGGAAATATTTAAAAGCTGATTATAGTTGGATAATTCCCTCTCCAGTTGTTTAACGCCGTCAACGCTGTATTTGTTCGGCAATGTTACGGCAATTATATCGTCAGCTAAGACTATCCCGTTAAGCACCGAAATGTTCGAATCCGGCGGATTGTCTATTATACAAATATCGTAATTTTCCGCAACGCCTTTAAGCGCATTGAACAAGATGTTGTCTTGCCGTCCTTGTCGATTGGTAAGTAAAGCGAGATTAACGGTAAGCAAATCCGAATTTGCCGCTATCAAATCAATATTTTTATAACGGGTTTTTTGGATAACTTCTTCCGCCGACATGGGGTTTATCGCCATAACTTGAACAGCGTCAGTACCTTGGCAAAGAATGTTGGCAATCGTGCCTTTGTCCGGATCTGCGCCAAACCACGATGAAGCGTTTCCCTGCTTGTCAAGGTCGATAAACAGGGTTTTTACTCCGTATTTTTCCCCGAAAAGGTATGCGGCATTTGTGGAACAGGTCGTTTTACCCACACCGCCCTTCCAGTTGATAAAAGCTATAGTTCTCATAGTATCATCCTTTCGTTTAAAAAAAATGTAAAATAAAAAATTATATAATATATGCCAAATTTAAGATGATAAAGTTTCTGTATCGGACAGAAAATCTTTCAAGAAATTTGACATATTGATAAGCGATTGAAGAAGTTTATCACAGCGTACATCAGTCATCCCTTGAACCGTATCAAGGGAAATAATCATGCTGGATATTTCCTCGGCTTTATTTTTTATGCTGCGAAGTTTCGGCTGGTACAGCAAAATTCCTCCGGATTGAATGGATATGAGATTGTGCAAATGCACCCTAACTCCGTCTAAGTGCTTTATTAGGCGAATAATCTCGTCTGTTGTTTCTTTTGAAAAATTGCTTACGGACGCTTCGCTTGCAATCTTCTTTATACGGCTTTTGCTATCCGTGATATATTGCTCTACAAGGCGTTCCAGCGTGGTTATTGAGCCGAACTCAATCAAGTTTCGGTATGATTGATTCTGTTCCAAAAGTATTTGGCATCTGCGTTGTAATTGTTCATAATCCCGTGGAGGAACTATTTTTTCTACAATGACCTTCTGAACCTTTCGCCCCTCGTAAATCTCATGTTTTAATCGCTCGTTTTCTTCCCTTAGCGATTCAACTTCGGATTTTTCCGAAAGAGTTTTTTCTGCTTCTTCCATAGCTTTCCTCCTTGGATTTTATTGCTTAGTATAGTGAAAATAGGTGGTGGTAAACCAGAATCGTTGCACTCGTAGTAGTCCGATTTGGACTACTTTTTTATATTACTTTGGATATTGCGTTGCGCCTTGTATTAAACATATAAGGTTTAGGATTGTTTAAGGATTTGCCTAGTTGTTTGAGTTTTTCCACTATCGCATCAGGTAGACATGACAAAGCGTCTTTGTATTGCTGACGTGCTTTTTCTCCTTCCAAGACACCTTCATAAATTCGCATAAATTGAGATCTTGCGATATTCATATCCCGTTCTTGTAGTAAGCAAAATTCCATAACACCGAATCGTTCTACGGCTACTTTTACAGCTTTATGCGAATACACCCATTCTTTATACACATGATTTTCCTTGGCGTTTCGCATAGCTTCCTGCCATGCTTCACTCGCTGTCGGCGCAGAGTTTTCTTGCAGAAAATCCCTTATTTTATCGCTTTCGCTTATAATTTCGCTTATTGTCGGGAAAAATTTTGATGTGCGAAGAATTTTTATCATGGCGGCGTGAATTTCTTCCAGCGATAGATTAGAGAGTGCCTTTGCGTAAATAACAAGACCTTTATTTGAAACCTTGTTTTGAGAAAAGGCTTCTAAATAGGGTTTTAGTGCAAGAATGATTTCCTCTTGATGATATAATCGTTCTTTATCGTTCATACCGCTATCATCTTTTCTTCTTCGTGCATTGAATACAAAAGCTCTATAGCTTTTTCCACTTTTACATCTGTATCGGTTAAAGAAATGTTTGACGAATTACGATAATCAGGATTATAAGTTTTGGTCGGAGAATAGGCTTTGTTCTTCTTGCGACTGTCGCTTTGAAAACCTTCTTTTGCCCATCTCTTTAAGATTGCCACAGGATACATTATGTTTTTCACATTGCGTTTTGCCGTATCTTCAAAAGCGGCTACGCACCATTTATAACCGTATGTTTTCAAAAGTTCTTCGAGAGTATTTTTCTCAACATCGTTTATTACCGGATGAATATTGCGTGAAAAATATGTGAGAATTTCATCAAATTTGGATTCGGAATCTTTTTCTTCGCGCGCGCGATCCACCTCCACCTCAATATTTAAGTTTTCAGTTATAAGGGTAGAGGAATCAAGGGAAGAGGATTCAGCAGGATCGGTCTGGTGCAAATATGGTGCTTGTACCGTACTTATTTCACATTCGGTATTATTACTGATTTCTTGCGGGTTTGGAGCTATTTGACATAATTGCTCAAAATTTTCTTCCATAGTTTTTTCATAATCTTCCATAGAACTATCTGCGAAATTTTCTACGGTCGGATTTTCAAAAATTCGCGTTCTATCATCGAATAAAGATGGCTGTATATCCTCTTTTTTAATTTCCGAGATATTTTCACCGTATGCCAAAAGTTCCGATGCTTTTTCTTTCACATGAGGATTTTGATGTTTCTTAAAGTTTATAACTTGTATGATGTTCACATCGTCCCCGGATGTTTTTTTCCCTTGGTAACGATTTATAAATCCCCATTTTTGCAATTCATTAAGGAGAAATTCTATATCGCAGTTATCGTAAGGAAATATCTGCCCTTTGATGCGTTTGGGGCGATCCTCAAGCCGTCCTTCCCGATCCGCTATCGTCCACAATCCGATAAAAAGTAATCTTCCCATCGGTTCGATTTCCGCCAGATCATCATTGATGAAGAATCCGGGTTTGATATTTCTTGCTCTAGCCATGACAAATTCCTCCCTTAACCAACACAAAAATTTACTTTACCAGTCTAAAAGAATCTATGCCCCAGATTAACCTGAAACTTGAACCGTTTTGCCAGTCAACGATGATTGTTTCATCGTGTATGCCCCGTACCTTTCCTATAGTCCCCGCAGGTGGAGAGGTCGGGTCGCTTTTTGACAATAATTCTATTTGCGCTCCTATCGGATATTTTTTTTGAAGTCTTTTCAAAATTTTCTTTTCCAAGAATAAACCACCTTTGCTCTTTAAAAATTATCTTTTACGCTAAGTTTCGTATCAATACGCATAATCATAACTTAAAGCGTAAAACCATGCCAGCCTTACCATGCCTAACCTCGCCTGTCCATACCATGTCCCGCCCTGCCGTGCCAGCCTTGCCTTGCCACGCCAGACCTTGCCTGTCCAGATCGTGCCGTGCCAAACCCTGCCAGCCTTACCTCGCCAGACTTTCGCTCCAAGCATGACATATCAAAGGCGATGTGCCGACAATTCTCAAATCATACTCCTTAATGACAAGGGGGAGAATGTTTAGTTTTTCTTCGTCTTTCTTTTTTGCCATGTTGAATCCTCTCTTTCATTGATTGTATCTTCTTGGAGAATTGATTTCTCCATTGCCTTTGACGTAAGTCACCTATATTATATTTGGTTTCCATATTTTTAATTTCTCCTAAAAATTTAAAAAAATTTATATAACATATAATACAAACAGGGTTTGATGTTTCGCTCTAGCTGAACGAAACACGGCAAAAATTCCTGCGTCTAGTCGAGGGCGTGGGGTTTTTGTTTTTTATAGGATATTTTTATTATGTCGTTTGGTTGAAGTTTGTAATTTACATCTTTCAGCCATCTATTTTTTTGTTCCACTTCATATACAAATTCCAAGAAGTAGATTTCGTTCTTTAAATGGTTTTCGTCATAATAATTCTGGCAGATTTGCCAAAAAGTCTCGTTCGGTCTTACTTGATGGGCGATTTCGATTTCTTGCATCATGTCGCTTCGCAGGGTTTGCGTTATACATAAAGCACCAAGCGCAAAGCCGACTAAAGAACCGATAAAGAATGATTTGTTTAGTCTGCGTTTTTTTGTTTTCATTGTGATTTTCCTTTCTTAAATCCTGTTCAATTAGGACGGGATTTTTTTATTGGCAAGTAAAACAGCGATTTAGTTCCTTTGCCATTAAATTCTTGTGTGTTGTTTTTTGGCTTTTTATAATTCTCGTTTTGCTTCTTAAAAAAATCCCGAAGCACTTTTTTTAAAGACTTTATATTAATATCCCCTTTTGATAATTGTTCTTTATTTGAAGGCTTTGGATGTAGGTGATAACGCTGCTACGAAGAATTTTATCTCGTCCGCCGGGTATCTCCACTAACGCTACGCTACCTTCGTCTATCATCTTTTTGACTTCTTTTATATTTCGCCCTACCATTTCACACACTTCGACCTGTGTCAATAATTTTTCATCGTCAAGATATTCCGTTTCTTGCTTGGCGTTAAAGGTGGCTATGGCTTCTTGAAGCAACGATTTAAGGCTTTCAACTTCCCTTTTCAATAATTGATTTTCCTTGATTAGCGGACGGATTTCTTTAGTTAAAGCGTGTTCTACGCCTTTTTCAATGCTGGCAACCATGATTTCTTCGATTGTCTTTGCCATAGCCGTATCCTCCTTTTTTACTTTCAGCGTTATTTCGCCATTGTTTCATCTAGTTCTTTTTGTAACAACGCTATGTATTTTGTCATTCCGTTATAAACCCCCATATCCCCTCTGGCTTTTGCCTTTTCAGCTATTTCTTGATTAAGATTAATTTTTTCCCGAAGTTCTTCTTTACTCATTGTACTGTCCTTTCAACCTGTAACAACAATTCTTCCGTAATCTGTTTCTACGGCTTTAAAATCCTGCCAATTAAATTTTTCATCCGCTTTCTCGGCTTGCTTGTTGGTAATTTCCCATGAATTTCCCTTTCTTTTTTAACGACTTGTGGATTTGTTTACGAAATCCCACAAGATTTGAAGAATTAGGGCGTTTAGCGATTGCGTATTTCAGATGAACTCATGTAAACTTTGAAAAAAATTTCCGAAGAAAACGTGCGCTCGGTCAACAATGAGATTGAGTTTGCTCTGAA
>JAFXOC010000518.1 GCA_017529085.1 Selenomonadaceae bacterium
ATCGCTTATTTTTTTGCTTTCATCTTCGTCATGGTCGGTGTCAATATTACCTGTTAGTAAACCGACTAATTTATCTATTTCATCTTGTTCAAGTACTTCACTAGGATCTTCATATTTTTCATTTAAGAAATTCAGATATGTATCTAAATCTATTTGGTTCTGTTTATCGTCCATTTTTACATCTCACCCAACTTTTGAGATTCAAATCATATTGAAAGGAGATTTCAATCATTGAAAACTCCCCCTCGCATACTTATTTTCAACTTGTTAAATTCTATCATAAATTTTCATAAAATTGGTCGCTTCGGAAGCGACATTTTTAATTTTTCGCCCGTTCACCTAAAATTGGGAAACCATATTGAAATAACACTTCATTTATAAGGAGTATATCGTGAATTTCATTATACAAGAAATAAGTGATAACAACATCACCCCTTCTACTCATGCTTAATGTAAATCCTGCTCTATGAAGCAAGTCCAGCGCATCATCATAGGAAAGTTCCAGAGCTAATACGAGCAAAATTGCGGTATCTTTGCTTGGCTGATAGTCTTTATTGCTTCTTATTTTTGAAAACAAACGCCTGTCAATTCCCGCTTTTTTGTAAATTTCGGTATCGGTTAAACCTTTAACTTTAATATGCCTAAAAAGCCGTTCAGCAAAAGTGTCCTCTTTATCGGTAAAAATTTTATCGATAGCATATTTTATTTTATCTATAATCCTGCCAGAAGGCTTTTTATCAATAGGTTGTTGATTCCAAGCTTCACTGTCTTTGGGAATATCGTCTGTAGGCAAATCAAGATTAACTATTTTAACAATACCGTCTTCATCGCCAGATGAAATAGATGCGGAAAATTTGATATTTGATCGCTCTTTTACAATTTTTACGGGGCTAAGATAGTAAGTTTTTAAAAATCTACCAATATCTTGCAAAAGTTTTTCATCCATAAATTTCACCTCAAAATATAAAAAAGATGCTGCGGTCAGCTCTAAAAGAGAACACCTCAACATTTATGATAAAACGCAAGCCTCATAACACATCGAGACTTGCGTTTCTTGTTTTTTATACAAGTTCAATTATCGCCATAGGCGCAGCGTCGCCGCATCTTGACCCCAATTTTAAAATTCCGGTGTATCTGCCATTCCTGTCGGCGTATTTTGCGACGATTTCGTTAAAGAGTTTCCTTCGTAATCATAACTCAAGAGCTTTCTTCATGCAATTTTCACTGTTACAATGTCAACAGCGACAATCTTTTTATGTTCCTGCCCTGAAATATAAAGACTTGGATTATCATCACGCTCTGTCAGCACTATATACGACATAGGAGCATAAATATTGGATTTTGGCGATTCCTTTGCTAAAAATAAGTGTAAATACAATTCCCGTTCTTTTTCATATATGACGAACGAGGCTTGTATACGAGTATTTCTTACCCGTTGAGAATAAAATCTAAAAACATCGCCGCGCTCCATAAGACTGTAGATCCGAGAAAAAAATTCAATACGCCTCTTTATTTTATCAAAACCGATACGATTTATCTTCCTCAGAAGTTTTATGCTCAGTTCACCTGATTTTATCCGCTCATATCCGCTTTTACCAATATACTGTCGATTTTTTGTAACGTGTTGTATACCAAGTAAATGACAAAATGCTTCTAAAAAAAATCGAACTTCTATTATTGTTCCATTTGCCAACGTATAACGAAAAATTTTATCCAGTAAATTCTGCTCATAATAATTTTGAAGCACTTGCAAATCAATCATACAAAATAGCCTTTCAATAAGAAAAGAGGGAGAATTGCGCTTACAATTCCCCCACCTCGAGCAGCGACGAGTTTCCCTACCCTCGCCGACGGTCAACTCCGTTGCATATTTATCGTCCCCAAACGGAAGGGATGGCTACAGCCGCTCATAGTAACCACACTTCATCTTGTCTTTAGGATACACGAATTGTTTGTTATTGTCAAGCAATTTATCGTTCCGATATGGTTAAACCATTTTCCTGTAAATCATTCCCCACCAAAAAACGCTCGGTTGCCCGAGCGTTTTTTTATACTAATTCAATTATCGCCATAGGCGCAGCGTCGCCACGTCTTGGGCCCATTTTTAAGATTCTGGTGTATCCGCCGTTTCTGTCGGCGTATTTTGCGCCGATTTCGTTGAAGAGTTTCCTTACCACATCTTCGTCCACCAAACGCGCTATGGCTTGACGGCGCGCACTTAAATCGCCGCGCTTGGCTAAGGTTATGAGATGATCAACCAATCCTCTCATTTCCTTGGCTTTCGATTCCGTCGTCTCTATGCGTCCGTATTTGAAGAAAGATGTCAGGATGCTCTTAAACAGGGCGCGTCTTGCGCCGGAGTTTCGTCCTAACTTTCTCACTTGTTTCCCTCCAATTATCAGTCGTGTCCGTTTGAAAGCGAAAGACCAAGTTCGTGAAGTTTCTTTTTAACCTCGTCCAAGGATTTCCTGCCAAGGTTTCTCACCTTCATCATATCGTCTTCCGTTTTAGCCGCCAGTTCCGCAACCGTATTTATTTCAGCCCGTTTCAAGCAGTTGAAGGAACGCACCGAAAGATCAAGTTCTTCAATGGTCATCTCAAGAGCCTTTGAATGTTCGTCTTCAACCGGCGCCTCTTCCACAATTTCTTCTTCCTCTTCCATTTCCAAAGCCGCGCTGTCCATGTTCTGGAAAAGTCTAAGGTGCATAACGAATATGCCTGCGGCTCTTGCCACAGCTTCTTCCGGGCTTATCGTGCCGTTTGTCCAAACCTCCAAAATGAGTTTGTCATAGTCCATGACGTTGCCCACGCGGGTGTCCTGCACCGTATAGTTTACGCGGGACACAGGCGAAAAGATGGAGTCGATGGGGATAAGCCCGATTACGTCGTCGGACTTCTTGTTGCGCTCTGCGGGAACATAGCCCCTGCCGCGCTCCACCGTCATCTCCATATAAAGTTTGCCGTCTTCGTTCAAAGTCGCAATGTGAAGATCAGGGTTTAAAACCTCCACATCTTCGTCATGGATAACGTCCGCGCCGGTTACTTCCATTTCGCCCTCGGCTTCTATCCTGATGGTCCGAGGCTCGTTGCCCTGCATCTTTAAGCAGAGCTGCTTCAAATTAAGAACTATATTGGTAACGTCGTCCCGTACGCCGGGTACGGTAGAAAATTCGTGAAGAACGCCGTCTATTTTAATGGAGGTAATCGCCGCCCCTTCAAGGGAGGAAAGCAGCATACGACGAAGACCGTTCCCTATTGTCGTGCCGTAGCCGCGCTCAAGCGGCTCGCATATAAACTTACCGTAACGTCTGTCTTCGCTTATTTCTGCAATCTCAATCTTCGTAGGTTTTTCGATGTCTATCATCTGAACCTCCCCCGTTGTCTTACTATAGGAGTAATTGCCACAAAATCAGTAGTTATCTCGAATAAAGTTCGACAATGGCCTGCTCATTAACAGGAACATCGATATCATCGCGGCTTGGGAAACGAGCAACTTTGCCCGTCAATTTCTCTTGGTCGGCTTCGAGCCATGCGGGAGCCGAAAGAGCGTTCTGAGACTCTCTCAATTCCTTAAAGAAGGCGTTGGTTGCGCTCTTTTCCGCAACAGCCACAACGTCTCCCACAGACACCAATGCGGAGGGAATATCAAGACGCTTGCCGTTTACGGTTATATGCCCGTGACGCACAATCTGACGCGCCTGACGACGGGTGTTTGCAAGTCCCAAACGGAAAACCACATTGTCAATGCGACGCTCTAAGAGCCCGAGCAAGTTTTCGCCGGTAACGCCCTGCATTATCTTCGCTTTTTCGTAATATCCGCGGAACTGCTTTTCAAGCACGCCGTAGATAAATTTCGCCTTTTGTTTCTCTTTAAGCTGAAGTCCGTACTCGCTGACCTTACGGTTGGTTTTTTCAAGCTTTCTCTTGGAAACCTTGCTCCTGCCGATAACGGCGGGTTCCAAACCCAAGGCGCGGCAACGCTTCAGCGCGGGAACTCTGTCTATAGCCATCTATTTCAACACCTCCATCATACTCTTCTGCGCTTAGGCGGACGGCAACCGTTATGGGGAATGGGAGTCACGTCTTTAATCATGTTGACCTCAAGTCCCGTTGCCTGAAGGGAACGAATGGCGGCCTCACGACCTGCGCCGGGTCCCTTAACGTATACTTCAACCTGTTTTAAACCGTGTTCCATAGCAGCTTTTGCCGCAACTTCGGCTGCCATCTGAGCCGCAAAAGGCGTGCTCTTTCTGGAACCGCGGAACCCGAGTCCGCCGGCGGAAGCCCATGAAAGGGCGTTGCCGCTCTTATCGGTGAGCGTTACGATGGTGTTGTTAAAGGTGGAGCTTATATGCGCCACCCCATATTCTATATTTTTACGGACTTTTTTCTTCGTCCTAGTAGTCTTTTTGACTGCCACCTCTAGTCCTCCTTTTGACCCTTACTCAAATCAGTCCTTCTTCTTGCCTGCTACCAACTTTTTGGGACCTTTGCGAGTACGAGCGTTGTTCTTCGTGTTCTGTCCGCGAACGGGAAGACCGAGACGATGACGACGGCCACGGTAGCAGCCGATATCAACGAGTCTCTTGATGTTCATCTGAATATCGCGGCGAAGGTCGCCCTCCACTACGGCATTCTTGTCGATGGCATCGCGAAGTTTTACAACTTCATCCTCCGTTAAATCGCGAGTACGAGTGTCCGGGTTAATGCCCGTTATCCCTAAAATCTTCTGGCTGGTCTTTAAGCCTATGCCGAAGATATAAGTGAGAGCAATCTCCACCCGCTTGTCACGGGGTAAATCTACACCGGCAATACGCGCCATATTCTTACCTCCTTTCTATTTTCAGCCCTGACGCTGTTTATGCTTGGGATTTTCGCAAATCACCATTACGCGACCCTTGCGTTTAATCACTTTGCATTTTTCACATATCTTTTTTACCGAAGGCTTAACTTTCAAAGCTTCCCCCTCCTTAATCACTAAACCCCTGCATTGTATCACGAATTTTTATTTTTATCAAATGTTTTATGGCAATCCGTACAAATTTCGACTTCCATGATGGTTTCCCCGCCCTTCGGGCGGGGAAACCATCAAAAATAAACTTTATTTGCCGTTTATTTAAATCTATATGTAATTCTGCCTCTCGTAAGATCGTAAGGAGTGAGTTCGATGGTTACTTTATCCCCCGGAAGTATTCTTATAAAGTTCATGCGAATTTTCCCGGAGACGTGCGCCAACACCACGTGACCGTTCTCGAGTTCCACCTGAAACATGGCGTTTGGCAAGGCTTCCAAAACTTTGCCTTCTACTTCGATAACATCTTGTTTGGACATCTCGTTCTCCTTTACGACAGCAGCCCTATAAGCGCTTCGCTGACTTTTTCTATCGAGAGTTTTCCGTCTACTTCCTCGTAAACTCCCATTTTCTTATAGTATTCGATAAGAGGTTTCGTGGAAGCTTCGTACACGCCTATGCGCTCGTTCATGGTTTCTGCGGTATCGTCGGCTCTTTGATAAAGTTCCTTGCCGCAAGCGTCGCAAACATTTTCCTTCTTGGGTGGGTTAAATTTCAAATGATAAGTCTTGCCGCAGCCCTTGCAGATACGTCTGCCCACAGCTCTTTCCACAAGTTCTTCCTTAGGGACGTTAATGTTAAGCACTCTGATATTCGGAAGTTTCAACTCCTCCAAAATCTTCGTGAGAGCGTCCGCCTGTTCAACCGTGCGCGGGAAACCGTCAAGCAAAAAGCCTTTCTTGCAATCGTCTTTAGAGAGTCGCTCCTTTACGATGCCGATTGTTACCTCGTCCGGCACGAGCTGTCCTTTATCCATGCACTCCTTGGCTTTTTTCCCAAGTTCCGTACCCTCTTTAACCGCCGCGCGAAACATATCGCCGGTTGAGATATGGGGAATGTTAAACTTCTCGGTCAAAACTTCCGCCTGAGTGCCTTTACCGGCCCCGGGAGGGCCCATTAGCAGTAATTCCACCTTCGTCCCTCCTTATTTCATAAAGCCCTTATAGTGCCGCATAACAACCATCGCTTCAATCTGCTTCATGGTGTTTAACGCAACGCCTACAACGATGAGGAGCGCCGTACCGCCGAAATACACCCCTTGAATATGAGTGGCTGACGCCACCAAATTGGGAAGCACGGCGATAAACGCCAAAAATACCGAACCCGCCAAAGTTATGCGGGTAAGCACAAAGTCAATGTAATCGGCGGTTTCCTGTCCGGGCCTTATCCCCGGGATAAACCCGCCGTATTTCTTCAAGTTGTCCGCCATATCGGGAATTTTAATTGTCACCGCCGTATAGAAATATGTGAAGAAAATAATCAAAAGCACATATATAGCGGTTTGAAGCGGCGTACCCCATTCAAAGTATCTCGCAATCTCACGCACCGTAGGGTTTTCCACGAACTGCGCTATAGTTATCGGAAACATTAACAAGGACGATGCGAAGATAATGGGAATAACGCCTGCGGGGTTGACTTTAAGGGGAATATGCGAACTCTGCCCCCCAAAAGCACGACCGCCCACAACCCGTTTTGCGTAAGTTACGGGAATACGCCTGAATCCCGTTTCGATATGTATTACGAAAACAATCATGGCGAGAGCTATCAGCAAGAACAAGAACACGCTGAAATAGCTTATTGTGCCAGTCTTTACGTAATTATATATCATGCCGATATTCTGCGGGAGCGCCGCCACGATACCGGCGAAGATTATTAAGGATATGCCGTTTCCAACGCCGTTAGCCGTTATCTGTTCGCCGAGCCACATCAAAAATACCGTGCCTGCCGTTAATGTGATGGCGATAATAAGTATATTCACGGGGCTTGGGTTTAAAATCGCAGCCTTTAGTCCGATAGACATTCCGATTGCCTGGAAAAACGCCAGAGCAACGGTTAAGTACCTCGTAACTTTTGTGGTTTTCTTATGCCCTTCCTGACCTTCCTTAGACCACTGTTCAAGAGTGGGTATAACCACGTTTAAAAGCTGCATTATAATTGAAGCGTTGATGTACGGCGTTATGCTCATGGCGAAGATTGAGAACTTACTGAAGGCTCCGCCTGAAAATAAATCCAAAAGACCAAGGAGACTCCCGCTTTGGAAAAGGGATTCGATTGCGGTAGGGTCTACCCCCGGAACGGGGATATGGGTCCCCATTCTAAACACCGCAAACATAATAAGGGTAAATATTATCTTTTGCCGAAGCTCCTCGATTTTCCAGATGTTGCCGAGCTGCGCAAACAACTCAGACCACCTCGGCTTTGCCGCTCAAACCAATCTCCTCGACCGTACCGCCTGCGGCTTCAATCTTCTCTTTGGCGGATTTTGTAAAACCGTTCGCTCTTACGGTGAGTTTCTTTGTAAGCTCGCCGCCGCCCAATATACGGACCCCGTCGCAGACGTTCTTCAAAACGCCCTTTTCGATAAGCTCCACAGGATCCACAACCGCGCCGTCGTCGAAACGGTTCAACGACTCAACGTTCACTTCCGCGTAAGTCTTAGCCCAGATATTTTTAAAACCGCGCTTAGGCAAACGACGATACAAAGGCATCTGACCGCCTTCAAAGCCGGTGCGGACGCCGCCGCCGGAACGGGCTTTCTGACCCTTCATGCCTCTGCCGGAGGTTTTTCCAAGACCGCTGCCGATTCCTCTACCCACGCGGGTACGGGTTTTTCTTGCGCCATCGGCAGGTTTTAATTCATGCAACTGTACCGACATTCCCTCACACCTCCTCGACGGTGATTAAATGCTTCACCTT
The DNA here is from genome assembly GCA_017529085.1 of Selenomonadaceae bacterium. Classification (GTDB taxonomy): domain Bacteria; phylum Bacillota; class Negativicutes; order Selenomonadales; family Selenomonadaceae; genus RGIG9201. Next base: position 7,769 of record JAFXOC010000518.1, read on the forward strand.
GAAAAGCTGACCGCGAATGGCGGGGTTATCGGGAAGCTCGGCCTGTGAATTGGTTTTGTTAAGCCCTAAGGAATACACCGTGCGTTTTTGAGTCTCGGGGCGACCGATAAGGCTTCTCTTTAAAGTAACTTTTAACTTTGCCATCTTCGCTCCCCCTTATCCCAAAATCTCGCGGATAGATTTGCCGCGAAGCTCCGCTACAACCGGCGCTCTCTTTAAATCGCGAAGTCCCTGAATGGTCGCTCTAACCATGTTGTTGGGGTTAGAGGAACCCAAAGACTTAGTAAGTATATCGTGAATACCGGCAAGCTCCAACACTGCGCGCGCAGGACCTCCCGCGATAACGCCGGTACCTTTTGTGGCGGGTTTAAGAAGAACTTTGCCCGCGCCGAAAATTCCTATTGCTTCGTGAGGAATGGAACGGTTCCTTATGGCAATTTCCACAAGGTGCTTCTTAGCGTCCTCAACGCCTTTACGAATAGCCTCGGGAACTTCCGCGGCCTTACCTAAGCCTACGCCCACTTTGCCGTTTCTGTTGCCCACAACCACGAGAGCGCTGAAGGAAAAGCGGCGACCGCCCTTTACAACCTTAGCCACGCGGTTTATATATACGACCTTTTCTTCAAATTCCGGCGTTTCGTTATCGTAATTTCTAGCCATGTACTTGCTCCCTTCTTCAGAATTTCAGGCCGGCTTCTCTGGCCGCCTCTGCAAGCGCCGCAACTCGACCGTGATAGACGTAACCGCCTCTGTCGAATACGACTTCCGTTATGCCCTTTTCTGCGGCGCGTTTTGCAATCTCGGCGCCTACAGTTTTTGCCGCCTCGATATTGCCGCCGTAACCGGAAAAGCCTTTGTCCTTACTGGACGCAGCCGCCAAGGTTACGCCTTTTTCATCGTCGATTACCTGAGCATAAATATTGGCCAAACTACGAAACACGTTTAAGCGGGGACGCTCTGCCGTGCCTTTTATATGATTACGCACTCTAAAGTGACGCTTTTGACGCGCTTTATTTTTATCAGCTTTTATAAGCATATCGGCCTCTCCTTTCCTTTATTACTTCTTGCCCTTGGCGCCGGCCTTGCCTTCCTTGCGACGGATATGCTCGCCAACATATTTAATGCCCTCGCCCTTATAATGCTCCGGCTCTCTATATGCTCTTATCTCCGCTGCAATCTGACCGACAACCTCTTTATCGATGCCGCTTACGACAATGTTGTTGGTGCCTTTCGGGACCTCAAACTGTATGCCCTGCGGCGCTTCAACGATAACGGGATGGGAGAAGCCCAAGGAGAGGTTCAAATTTTTTCCCTGCATCTGCGCGCGATAACCTACGCCGTTTATCTCAAGCTCTTTCTTAAAGCCGTCGGTTACTCCTACCACCATGTTGTGGATAAGAGATCTCGAAAGCCCGTGGAGAGACCTGTGCATTTTGTCGTCGGAAGGACGGGTAACGGTAAGTTCCGTACCTTCAACATTTATCTTCATATCCTGATGGATTTTCCTCGAAAGTTCCCCTTTGGGGCCTTTCACCTTTACTAAATTGTCCTCGCCCACGGTAACGGTAACACCTGCGGGAATGGTAATCGGCGCTCTTCCTATTCTTGACATCTCTACACCTCCTTACCAGACATACGCTACGACTTCGCCGCCCAAACCTTGACGTCTTGCGTCTCTGTCGCACATTATCCCTTTAGACGTGGAGATAATTGCAATACCAAGACCGCCAAGCACTCTCGGGAGTTCAGCCTTTTTCGCGTACTGACGAAGACCGGGCTTAGAAATACGCTTTAAGCCGGAGATAACTTTCTCGCGCTTTGCGCCGTATTTAAGCTGAATCGTGATGATTCCCTGCTTGCCGTCTTCGGTGAAGGTGTAGTCTTTGATGAAACCCTCGTTTTTAAGCACCTCGGCAATGGCCCGTTTGATGTTTGAGCCGGGGATTTCTACCTTATCGTGGTAAACCGAATTTGCGTTACGAATTCTAGTCAACATATCTGCGATAGGATCAGTCATTGCCATGAATCGATATCCTCCTTATCCATTTATTACCAGCTTGCTTTTCTTACGCCGGGAATTGCGCCCGCATAACTCTGCTCTCTAAAGCACACGCGGCACATCTCGAATTTTCTCAAATATCCGTGGGGACGACCGCAAATCTTGCAACGGTTATGTTCCCTTGTGGAAAACTTAGGAGTTCTCTTCCACTTCTCTATCATTGATTTCTTAGCCACTTATTTTTCCTCCCCTTATTCGGCAAAAGGCATTCCCAAAAGCTTCAAAAGCTCCCTTGCCTCTTCGTCCGTTTTCGCCGTGGTGACGATAACAATATTCATGCCGCGAATCTTATCAATCTTATCGTAGTCTATTTCGGGGAAAATGAGCTGCTCTTTTAAGCCTACGGCGTAGTTGCCGCGTCCGTCGAAAGCGTTCTTGCTGACGCCTCTGAAGTCTCTGACACGAGGAAGCGCAACATTCATGAACTTATCCAAGAACTGATACATACGGTTGCCGCGAAGGGTAACTTTGCACCCTATCGGCATACCCTGACGAAGTTTCCAAGCCGCAAGGGATTTCTTCGCTCTCGTCAAAAGGGGTTTCTGACCGGAAATAAGGGTAAGGTCTGCAACCGCAGCGTCAAGAGCCTTAGGATTTTGCACGGATTCTCCGACGCCCATGTTGATGATGACTTTTTCAAGTTTGGGGAGCTGCATAACGTTTTTATAGCCGAACTTTTCGGTCATGGCTTTTACGACTTCGTTCTTATACTTTTCCTGCAATCTTTCCACTTAATATCCTCCTTTCCCTCTTATTTCGTCTGATCTATCACTTCGCCGCACTTTTTGCAAGCGCGAACGCTCTTTCCGTTTACCTCTTTATGCGCCACTCTCGTAGCCTTGCTGCAAGCGGGGCATATAAGCATAACTTTTGAGGCGTGAAGGGGCATTTCCTTCGTCAAGATACCGCCTTGAGGCGCTTTCTGGTTGGGTTTTGTATGGCGTTTCACCTTGTTAATTCCCTCAACCACGACCTTGCCCTTTTTAGGCATAGCGGTAAGGATAGTGCCTTCCTTGCCCTTGTCTTTTCCGGAGAGTACGAGGACCTTATCTCCTTTTTTTACATGAAGTTTTACGTTAGCCAAAATCGCGTCCTCCTCTCAAAGCACTTCCGGCGCAAGGGAGACAATCTTCATGAAATCTTTTTCGCGAAGTTCTCTCGCCACCGGTCCGAAAATACGAGTGCCACGGGGAGTCTTATCTTCCTTAATGATAACCGCCGCATTTTCGTCAAAACGAATGTAAGAGCCGTCGGGACGACTTAATCCCTTTACGCTTCTCACCACAACGGCTTTAACCACATCGCCCTTTTTAACGGTACCGCCGGGGGATGCGGATTTAACCGCCGCCACTATTACATCGCCGATGTTGGCGTATTTACGGTAAGATCCGCCAAGCACACGGATGCACATAATTTCCTTCGCTCCCGTGTTGTCGCCAACATTCAGGATGGTCTGTTGCTGAATCATCTCTAGACCTCCTTACTTAGCCTTCTCGACTATCTCTACCAACCGCCAACGCTTATGCTTAGAGAGGGGTCTTGTCTCCATGATGGACACTCTATCCCCTACTCCCGCTTCGTTCTTCTCGTCGTGAGCCTGGAACTTTACGGTGCGTTTTACGGATTTTTTATAAAGTTTATGGCTTTTAAGTTCTTCTATAGCCACCACAATGGTCTTATCCATTTTATCGCTGACGACTCTGCCGATTCTCGTCTTGCGTTCGTTTCTCTCGCTCATAAGAGCCTCCTTCCTTTGCATATCAAAACTTATCTAATTCAAGCCTTTTCCTGTTCCCGCTGAATGGTCTTAATTCTGGCTATCGTCTTTTTTACGTCCTTGATACGCATAGGATTGTCAAGTTGCCCCGTAGCGTGCTGAAAGCGAAGATTGAAAAGCTCCTCTTTAAGCGAAGCAAGTTTTTGGCTCATATCTTCGGCGCTCATCTCGCGAATTTCACTTGCCTTCATTTGCTTCACCGTCCTTTGTATCTTCCTTCGTCACAAACTTCGTCTTAATGGGAAGTTTATGCCCCGCAAGGCGCATAGCTTCCGCCGCCACCTCGCGGCTTACGCCGTCCATCTCAAAGAGAACGCGACCGGGCTTAACCACCGCTACCCAGTATTCGGGCGATCCTTTACCGGAACCCATGCGGGTTTCGGCAGGTTTTGCCGTTACGGGCTTATCCGGGAAAATCTTTATCCAAACCTGACCGCCGCGCTTTATATAACGGGTCATAGCGATACGAGCCGCCTCTATCTGGCGGTTCGTTATCCAAGCCGGCTCCAAAGCAACCAAACCGTACTCGCCGTGAGCCACGGTATTGCCTCTTTGAGCCTTGCCCTTCATGCGTCCGCGAAATTGCTTTCTATACTTAACTCTCTTTGGTATTAACATTAAGCTTCGCTCCCTTCAACGGCAGGCTTTTTGTCCTGCTTCTTCTCGGGAAGGATCTCGCCCTTAAATATCCAAACCTTTATGCCGATACGTCCGTAAGTCGTATGAGCTTCCGCCGTACCGTAATCAATGTCCGCGCGGAGAGTGTGAAGGGGAATACTGCCCTCTCTGTAGAACTCCTTGCGGGCGATTTCCGCGCCGCCCAAACGACCGCCGCAAGCGATCTTGATGCCTTTTGCGCCAAGTTTCATGGTGCGGCTCACCGACTGCTTCATTGCTCTGCGGAAAGCTATGCGACGCTCAAGCTGAGAAGCGATATTTTCCGCAACCAACGTCGCGTCCATATCCGGTTGCTTGATTTCAGCCACGTCTATATCTACACGCTTCGCCGCGGTCAATTTTTTAAGCTCGTTCTTCAGTTCCTCGATGGCGGAACCGCCGCGACCGATAACCATACCGGGTTTTGCGGTATGTACCGTAATTCTCAAACGATCCTTTTTACGCTCCGTTTCAACACGGGGCACGCCCGCCTGAGCCAATTTCTTCTTTAAGAACGTACGAATTTTTATATCTTCATGAAGATTATCCGCATATTTCTTATCGGCGTACCACTTTGCGTCCCAATCCTTTACGATGCCCAAGCGAATACCATGCGGATTTACTTTCTGACCCAAACTCTTTCCCTCCTTTATGCTTCGTCAACGATAACGGTAATGTGGCTGGTGCGCTTTAAAATCTTAAACGCCTGCCCCCTTGAACGCGGATGAATACGCTTCAAGGTAGGTCCTTCGTCCACAAACGCCGTCTTGATATAAAGGCGGTCAGAGTCCATGTCAAAGTTGTTTTCCGCGTTCGCAACGGCGGATTTCAACACCTTTGTAAGCACTTCCGAGCCTGCTTTTGGCGTAAACTTCAAAATCGCAAAGGCTTCCGCAATATTCTTGCCCCTGATGAGATTCATGACAACACGAACCTTGCGGGGAGCTATGCGAACGTATTTAGCTACTGCTTTTGCTTCCACAACGGTTCCTCCTTATTTCAACGCCGTCTTTCTCTCTTCCCCTGCGTGACCCTTAAAGGTACGGGTAGGAGCAAATTCTCCCAATTTATGGCCCACCATATCTTCCGTAACGTACACAGGCACGTGTTTCCTGCCGTCATGCACGGCGAAAGTGTGACCCACGAAGTCAGGGAAAATCGTAGAACTTCTTGACCAAGTCTTTATTACTTTTTTATCATTCGCTGCGTTCAGCGCCTCCACTTTCTTCATGAGGCTTGCTTCCACAAACGGTCCCTTTTTAACAGATCTCGACAAAACGAATCCCCCTTTCCGTTACGCCTTGCGACGACGAACAATAAGCTTATCCGAAGCCTTCTTGCGACGAGTTTTCGCGCCCATTGCGCATTTACCCCATTTGGTAACGGGATGTTTGCGACCGACGGGCGAACGTCCTTCACCACCGCCGTGCGGATGGTCATTCGGGTTCATCGCTACGCCGCGGTTCTCGGGACGAATGCCGAGCCAGCGGTTACGACCCGCTTTACCGATTGTTATATTCTCGTGTTCCAAATTGCCGACCTGACCGATGGTGGCTCTGCAATTCACATGAACCTTGCGGATTTCTCCCGAAGGCATCCTCAAAAGAGCGTAATTGCCTTCCTTAGCCATAAGCTGCGCGCTTGCGCCTGCACTTCTCACAAGCTGGGCGCCTTTGCCAATCTTCAGCTCAACATTATGAATAACAGTACCGACGGGAATATTCTTCATGGGAAGAGCGTTGCCGTTCTTGATGTCTGCTTCCGCGCCGGACTCAACCTTATCGCCCACTTTTAACCCGTCGGGCGCCAAGATATAACGTTTCTCGCCATCCGCATAGTTTAAGAGCGCAATGCGGGCGCTGCGGTTAGGATCGTACTCAATCGTCGCAACCTTTGCGGGGATACCGTCTTTGTTGCGCTTAAAGTCTATTATACGATAAAGTCTCTTATGACCGCCGCCCTGATGGCGCACAGTCAAATGACCGTGAATGTTTCTGCCGCCGTTCTTTTTCAAACTGGTGACAAGGGATTTTTCGGGTTTAGACGCCGTAATCTCTTCAAAGGAGGAGACTGTCATAAAGCGGCGTCCTGCCGAATATGGTTTAAAACTTTTTACTGCCACAGTATAACCTCCTTACGCTCCGAAGAACTCAATCGACTCGCCCGCCGCAAGTTTTACGATTGCCTTCTTATAATCAGGGCGCTTGCCCACATTTCTGCCCAAACGCTTCTTCTTGCCGGTCACGTTCGCAGTATTTACCGCCACAACCTTAACTTTAAAAATCTCGGTTACAGCTTTTGCTATCTCTATCTTATTGGCTTTTTTCGCCACCACGAAAACGTATTTGCCTTCGCCCATAAGCTGAGTCGTGCGCTCCGTTATAAGGGGGCGGATTAAAATATCTCTCGCTTCCATTATGCGAACACCTCCTCCATCCGCTCTACGGCGTCTTTTGTTACAAAGAGCTTACCGTGATAGAGGATGTCCAATACGTTTATGCCCGTCGCCGCTATCGCCTTTACTCCGGGAATGTTCCTTGCGGATCTGTCCACATTTTCCGCGTACTCTTTCGTTATCAAAAGAGCCTTCCCGTCAAAGTTGAAATCGGCTAACATCTTAACGACCTGTTTTGTCTTGGGAGCTTCAAAATCGAGGTTCTCCAAAACGCAGAAATCGCCGCTCTTTACCTTATCGGAAAGGGCAATTTTAAGCGCCAATCTCCTCTGCTTCTTAGGCATCTTAAACCCATACTTACGGGGATGCGGACCAAACACCGTGCCGCCGCCTACCCAAATAGGGCTTCTCGTAGAACCCGAACGGGCGCGACCCGTGCCTTTCTGTCTCCAAGGCTTTCTGCCGCCGCCTCTTACCAATCCTCTGGTCTTTGTACTATGCGTTCCCAAACGCAACGACGCTTGCTGAAGCACCACCGCCTGATGGAGGAGGCCTTCGTTCATCTCAACGCCGAAGAAATTTTCGTTTAACTCCATGTCGCCGGTCTTCTCGCCAGCAACATTATAAACCGATACCGTTGGCATTTATATTCCTCCTTCCTCTCAGTTCTTTTTGGGCTTTACCGTTTCCTTAATCACGACAAAGCTCTTTTTAGGCCCGGGAACCGCGCCCTTTATCAACAATAAATTCCTGTTCGTATCGACCTTAACAACGGTCAATCTCTGCACAGTCACTCTTTCGCCGCCCATACGTCCGGGAAGTTTCTTTCCTTTTAACACGCGACCGCCGGGACCCGATATCATGGAACCCGTCGAACCAGGCTCTCTATGCGACTTAGAACCATGCCCCATAGGACCTCTCGCAAAGTTATGGCGCTTAATGCCGCCCGCAAATCCTTTGCCCTTTGATGTGCCGGTTACGTCTACCAAATCCCCGGCAGCAAATATATCAACGCCGATGGTGTCACCGACTTTATATTCCGAAGCCGCTTTCAGGCGCACCTCACGAAGGAATTTTAAGGGTTTTACTCCCGCCTTCTCGAAATGCCCCTTCAAGGGTTTATTCACCCTCTGCTCTTTTACTTCGCCGAAGCCGATCTGTACCGCATTATAGCCGTCTTTTTCCTCGGTCTTGTTCTGTATTACCACGTTATTCCCCGAAAGTATCACAGTCACGGGGACAACCTTACCCTCTTCGGTGAAGATTTGTGTCATGCCAAGCTTTCTGCCTAATATTGCTTTTGCCATACGCGCATCTCCCCCCTATCAAAGCTTGATTTCTACGTCAACGCCCGCAGGTAAATCCAAGTGAGTCAGCGCGTCAACCGTCTTTTGAGTCGGCTCGATAACGTCTATCAACCTCTTATGAGTGCGCATCTCAAACTGCTCTCTCGAATCCTTATTAACATGAGGGCTTCTTAATATCGTATAAATAGCTTTCTCGGTGGGAAGCGGTATCGGCCCGCTTACCATTGCGCCCGATTTCTTCGCCGTTTCAACTACCTTAACGGCGCTGGCGTCCAAGATCTTATGATCATAAGCCTTCAAACGAATACGAATCTTCTTCTGTTTCGCCAAAGTATGTTCCTCCTTCTAGTCAAAGCTCTCAGGCTTCAACATTTCTCCACAACAGTTCCCTCGACTGTTGGGGCTTCGCCCCAAACCCCACAAGGGGCTCTGCCCCTTGACCCTGCCAAAGGGCGCAGCCCTCTGGACTCCCGGTTATTGGGTTTTGTATTTTTTTGTAAAATTTTTCAACCGAGCCATCTGTCGTGTCATCGCAACGGGTTATTTCGCCGTATTTAACATTATAGCACCCGTTTGAATACGGTCGTTTTCCCACTTAAAGGGCGGTAAAGAGCCGCCCTTTGTGGAAATATATCTATTTAATTAACCTTCGATTTCGGTAACGCTGCCTGCGCCAACGGTATGACCGCCTTCACGGATAGCGAAGCGAAGTCCTTTTTCGATAGCGATAGGAGTGATAAGCTCAACGCTCATCTCAACGTTGTCGCCGGGCATAACCATCTCGACATCGGCGGGAAGGTCGATAACGTCGGTAACGTCGGTTGTACGGAAGTAGAACTGGGGACGATAGTTCTTAAAGAAAGGAGTATGACGACCGCCCTCTTCCTTCTTCAAAACGTAAACCTGAGCCTTGAATTTTGTATGAGGCTTAATGGAACCGGGTTTTGCGAGAACCTGACCGCGTTCAATCTCCTTACGGTCGATACCGCGGAGAAGCGCGCCGATGTTATCACCGGCGACAGCGGAATCAAGCATCTTGCGGAACATCTCGATACCGGTAACGACGGTGGATTTGGACTCGTCCTGAAGACCAACGATTTCAACGGTTTCGTTAAGCTTCAACTCGCCGCGCTCAACACGACCGGTAGCAACAGTGCCGCGGCCTGTGATGGTGAACACGTCCTCGACAGGCATAAGGAAGGGTTTATCAACGTCACGGGTCGGAGTCGGGATATAAGCGTCAACTTCCGCCATGAGTTTTTCGATGTTGGCTTTCTGCTCTGCATCGCCTTCAAGA